>JBIKTU010000386.1:0-2966 GCA_044347965.1 Caulobacter sp. | reverse complement strand
TGCGGAACTCATGGCTGAGGGTGGCCAGCTGTTCGGGGGTGATGGCGCGTGTGGTCGACATCCGGAGATGCTGCCACAGCCAGCTTAACGGTCGATCAAGTCGCCAGAGGGTCATTGACCATCGCCAGGCAGGGGTCCGGCGAGAGGCCGTACAGGTTGCCCATGAACTCGACGGACGCGCGCTCGATCAGCGACCGGACACCCAGCTGCAGGGGTTCCAGCTCTCCGTTGCCCGCGGAGATGTCGATCACGTTCGAGCCCAGGAAGCTGAAGCCTCCGCCGCCGACTTCGCGCCCCAGGATCTGCTTCTGGTAGGACACCACATCGACGACCCGCATGGTGCGCGTGTCCACCAGCCGCAGATCGACGCCCACGTTCATGACGTAGGACTTGCCGCCGATGACCAGGCGGCCCGACTTGGCGTCCGCGCCGCCGATGCCGGCCTCGGCCGCGGTGGAGCGGATGTTGTAGTTGAGCTCGGTGATCCCGCCCGTCAGGACGTAGTCCGAACCCAGGTACTGGCCCTGGCGGATGGGACGATACCCGGACGGCGGGCCGGCGGCGTCGCCGATCAGCTTGTTGTTGGCGAAACGCAGTTCCATTTCCGGAACCGAGGTGTCGAAGCGCTCGACGATATCGGCGCCGGCCTTGGCCAGGGCCGAGATGGCCATGAGCGATCCGCCCTGGGTGAGCTTGGGGCCACCGACATTGTCTTCCTGCTTGCCGGTGTAGTCCGAGATCCTGCCGACCGCGATGACCGGCGACGGCCGGCCGGAGCGGCGGGCCTGTTCACCGATGCAGAACAGGGCCCGCGAATAGGGTGTGGCGTTGCTGGTGGCGGGGGCGGACCCGATCGGGCGGGCGTACAGCCCGGTGGGGCCCACGGCCGGCTCGGGCGAGGACGCGCAGGCCGCGACCGTCGACAGGAGGGCCGCGCAGAGCGCCGACCGGGTGAAACTGGAAATCCTGTTCATGGCGTCTCGCTATCGGGGCTGGCCGGCGCGGGCCGAGGCCGCTCCGGCGTGGGCGGTGATGTCACCGGTGTTGGTCTGCACGGCGTCGACGATGATGATGTTCCAGGAGCCGCCGGCCTGGACGGTGAGCTGGTTGCCGAGCGCGACCGCCGTCTGGCCGAAGCCGCCGCCGCTGCTGGCGCCGTAGCCGGGCTCGAAACCCGCGTCGGCCTTGAGCTGGCCATTCACGATGATCAGGTTGCCTGATGGGTCGCGGAGCGAGAAATCGGTCGGAGCGCCAGTGCTGGCCCGTGCGCCGGAGTAGCCGGCCGCCATGCCGCCCGCGGTCGGCAGCTGACGGGCGCCCTGGGCGGCGGCGGCCGTCGCGGTGAGGCTGACGGCGATCACCAGGGCGGCGGAGATGAAATGTGTCATGGGTCGCATGATGGTCTCCCGGGAAAGCGATCCCGGACGCCCGCCGAGGAGTGCGGACGTCCGGGACAGGGTCAGAAGCCCTTGATGGTCAGGCTGTTGCCGATGGCGGCGGCAGTCGCCTGCACGGAGGCTTCAACGTCGCGGACCGTGACGGCCGCGCGCGCGTTGACGGCCGCGCCGTTCATCTGGGTCGAACCGAGGTAGCCGAAGTCCCCGTCGATGGTCGCCGAGTTGCTCAGCGCGGCGGCCGTGGCGCTCACGTCGCCCGTGACGTCCGTGATCGAGGTGTTCAGCGTGGCGGTCGGATCGATGCTGGCGATCTGGTAGTTGCTGATCGAGGAGGCCCAGTCGACGTTGATCGTGGCGCTGTTGGCGATCGCCGCCGAGGTCACGCTCACGTCGCCGCCCACGTCGGTGATGGTGCCGTTCAGTTCCGAAACGGCGTCGCCGAAGAAGCGCTGGACGTTGTTGATGTAGCCGGCGCTGGAGCCCTCGATGGTCAGGCTGTTGGCGATGGCGGCGGACGTCAGCGAAACATCTTTCTCAACATCAGTAATCGTCGAGTTCAGTTGCGACTTGATGACGGCGAAGTTGCTCTGGTTCGTGGACATGTTCTGCGCCTGAGCGGCGCCAGCGAGGAACACGGTAGCAAACGCGACGGCGAAAGCGGTTTTCATTTCAGTTCTCCTTGGTGTCGACCATTCGACAACAACGGAGATGCATCCCGTGTGCCAGATTTATCTTGGAAACCAGCTGTTAACGCTGAAAAGCGTCGATTAGGAATTTCGAAACCACGCTCTGGCTGTGAGGGCTACGGCGGGGGGAATTCGGCGACGGGCCGGTCGCCTCTCAGGGGAATCGGGCCTCCGGCGTTTACGATGCCGTCCGCGGGACAGCCGACCTTTCTGGCCCACATGGCGACAGCCCGGCGCGAAAGCGCTGTCCCGGGCCGGCACAGGCCGGGATTCAGGGTTGGGCAAGGTCGGTCTGCTACCTTCCCCGGGTGAACCGGATCGAACCCCTCCCCACGCTCCCGGAGCGCCGCCGCCGTCGCCGGCAGGCGTTCGACATCCCCGGCGAGTTGCTCGGGGCGGGCGGCCGTCTCACGCCGTGCCGGATTGTGAACCTCGATGCATCCGGCGCGCAGGTGATGCTCGATGGCGCCGGGCTGCTCCCCACCCGCCTGACCCTGACGCTGCGGCTGCAGTCCGCCACGGTGACCTACAGCGCCACGATTCTCTGGCGACGCGGGACCCTGGTCGGTCTTGAGCTCGCCGACAGGCGGGAGCAGGGCTGACAGCCTCCGACTATCCCTGGGCGTCGAAGAAGGCGTCCGCGCTCTCGACCTCGACCAGCCGGCCCCGGCGGATCTCCAGGAACCGCGTCGCCGCCGTCCGCGTGAAATAGCGGTCGTGAGAGACGAAGAGGCAGGAGACCTCGCCTTCCTCCAGCTGCGCCTCCAGCGCTTCCTGGCCCTCGATGTCGAGGTGGTTGGTCGGCTCGTCGAGCAGGTAGAGGTTGGGTCGTTCCAGCTTCATGCGCAGGAACATCAGCCGCGAGCGCTCGCCGTAGCTCAGC
>JBIKTU010000025.1:0-10473 GCA_044347965.1 Caulobacter sp. | reverse complement strand
CGAGATCACGCCGCCCTTTGTGGCCGCGTAGGCCTCGTTGCGGGCGGCGCCCTCGATGGCGGCCAGCGAGGCGATGCCGATCAGAGAGCCGCCGGGATCGCCGGCCTTGGCCCGCTCGACCATGTGCCTGGCCGCCTCGCGCAGGGTCCAGAACACGCCGTCGAGGTTGAGGGCCATGTTGTACCGCCAGGCCTCCGTGGTCATCTCGGAGAAGGAGGCGGCGCCCCGTCCGCGGCCGGCGTTGGCGATCACCGTGTCGATGCGACCCATGGCCGTGGCGGCCTCCGCCATGCCGGCGACCACCTGGGCTTCGTCAGCGCAGTCGACGATCTGGGCCTTCACCCGCACGCCGTGGGCCAGGAGCCGGCCCTCTGCCGCCTGGGTCTTCTCGGGGTTGGAGCCCCAGATCACGATGTCCGAACCGGACTGCGCCAGGGCCTCGGCCATGCCAAAGCCGATACCGCCGTTGCCGCCGGTGATCAGCGAGACCTTGCCGGTCAGATCAAAGGGCTTGTAGGCCATGGTGCGTCGCTTCCCGTTTTGAACGTCTGTTTGACGCACAAAAAGGCCGGTGACGCGGGGTTGGTCAAGCCGCGATGCGGTCGAAGGCCTGTTCGATGACGCGCCGGGTCTCGTCCCATTCCACCGCGGCCATGGCTTCATCCCGCGTGAAGAACCGGGCGTCGGCCGCGTCGTCGCCGGCCGCCGGTTCACCGCCGGTCCAGCGGGCGGCATAGTCGATCATCACGTAGTGGCGGGTGGTCTCGCCGGTCTCGCGGGAGGTGAACACCCCGTCGACGACGTCCAGCAGGCCGGTCAGCTCGGCCTCGATGCCGGTCTCTTCCTTAAGCTCGCGCAGCGCGGCGGCGTCGACGGCCTCCCCCCATTCGATCCGCCCGCCGGGAAGGCTCCACTGGCCCAGCCGGGGCGGGGTGCCCCGCTTGATCAGCAGGACCTTGTCGCCCTTCAGGCAGACCACGCCGACAGTGGGGACGGGACGCTGGACGGAGACGGTCATAGGAACTCAGTTCTCAGGTCGACGGTCGACTCAACGCCGACGGATTTCAGATGGGCGGCCACCCAGGCGTCGGCGGCCTTGCGGCCCCGGTCGCGAAGCCCGGTCAGGAAGGCCCAGTCGGTGGCGAACTTCGAGGCCATGGACAGGTCGCTGAGGTGACCGTCCGCGGTGATGGCGTGCATGCGCAACCGGCGATACCGGCCGCGGGCGGTCTCCTTCAGCATGCCCTCGTCGAGCAGCTTCTGGACAAAGGCCACGGCGCGCAACTCCGCGGACAGGGCGGCGTTGAAGGTGATCTCGTTCAGGCGGTCCATGATCTCGCCCGGCGATTTTGGCGCCTCCTCGCGCACGAACGGATTGAGCGTGATGACCAGCACGTCGTCGGGTGTGTCGGCGTAGACCAGCGGCCAGATTGGCGGATTGGCAAGATAGCCGCCGTCCCAGTAGGGCTCGCCGTCGATCTCAACCGCGTGGAAGAGGGTCGGCAGGCAGGCCGAGGCCAGCAGGTGGTCGATGGTCAGCTCTTCCCGCCCGAAGATACGGGCCTTGCCGGTGCGCACGCCGGTCGCGGCGATGAACAGCGCGACCGGGCAATGGTCGCGGATGGCGGCCATGTCGACCGACTTTTCCAGCACCTCGCGCATCGGGTTCAGGTTGAACGGATTGAACTCGTAGGGACTCATGCTGGCCCCGAGGCTCTCGGCCCAGCGCCAGGCCGGGGTCGCCTTCAACCAGTCCGGCTGCAGGATCGCCGACCAGACCCTGGAGTCGCCGAAGATGGTCCCGTTGCGGCTGTCGGCGTTGCTGACCGCCCGCCAGAACTTCGCCAGCGTGGCCTTGGCGCCCTCGCGGCCGCCGGTCGCCAGGCCGCTGGCCAGGGCGGCGGCGTTCATGGCCCCGGCCGAGGCGGCGGTGACCGCGCCGATCTCCAGCCCGTCCTCCTCGAGCAGCCGCTCGATCACGCCCCACTCGAAGGCGCCGTGCGAGCCCCCGCCCTGCAGCGCCAGGCTGATGGACCGGGGGCTGGCCGGGCGCGGCTTCACGCCGCCGTCCAGCCGCCGTCCACGGTCAGGGCCGCGCCGTTCACCGACGCGCCGGCGTCGGAGACGAGGTAGAGCAGCAGTCCGCCCAGCTGTTCGACGGTGACGAACTGCTTGGTCGGCTGGGCGGCCAGGATGACGTCGCGCATGACGGCCTCCTCGCTGATGCCGCGCGCCTTCGCCTGGTCGGTGATCTGCGCCTCGACCAGCGGGGTCTTCACATAGCCCGGGCAGATGGCGTTCACGGTGACGCCCTGCTGCGCCACTTCCAGCGCCGCGGACTTGGTGAAGCCGATCACGCCATGCTTGGCGGCGACATAGGCGCTCTTGAACGGCGAGGCGACCAGGCCGTGGGCCGAGGCGATGTTGACCACCCGCCCGCGGCCGGCGGCCTTCATCGGCGGCAGGGCCGCCTTGGTGGCGTGGAAGGTCGAGGTCAGGTTGATGGCGATGATCCGGTCCCACTGCTCGACCGGGAACTCGTCCACCGGCGCGACATGCTGGATGCCGGCGTTGTTGACCAGAATGTCGATGCGGCCAAAGGCGTTCCGGGTCGAGGACACCAGGTCGGCGATACGGTGCGGCTGGGTCATGTCGGCGTCGTGGTAGAGCACCTCGACGCCGTTGCGGGCCGACAGGCCCGACCGGGTGGCCTCGATGGCCTCCGGATCGCCCAGTCCGTTCAGGACGATGTTCACGCCCTGCTGCGCCAGCGCTTCGGCCAGACCGAGCCCGATTCCACTGGTCGACCCGGTGATGATGGCGACCTGGCCCCTGAGCCCGTAGTCCATGTCGTGCGCTGCCCTGTCAGTCTATGTTGCAGCGCAGCATAAACGACCGCGCCGCCGACCGCGAGGGCCTAAAATTCACCTGATCCAGAATTTTCAGGCAGGCGGGGTGTACGGACGATGAAAGACCCAGTCGGCGTCCGAGGACAGGTCCTTGCGCCAGGCATAGCCCGCGACGTCGAACGCCTTCAGGTCGGCCGCCTTCTCGATGCGGTTGTCTATGGCGTAGCGGGCCATCAGGCCGCGGGCCTTCTTGGCGAAGAAGCTGATCTGGCGGGCCGCGCCGTCCTTCTCCTCGAAGAAGCGGCAGGTGACCACGGGCAGCGTCAGGGCCTTTGCGTCGACGGCGCCGTAGTACTCCTGGCTGGCCAGGTTGATCAGGGTCCTGTCCCTGTGCCCCTCGGCGGCGGCGTTGAGCTCGCGCGCGATCCGGTCGCCCCAGAAGTCGTAGAGGCTCTTGCCGCGTTCGGTCTTCAGCCGCGTGCCCATCTCCAGCCGATAGGGCTGGATGGCGTCTGCCGGCCGAAGCAGGCCGTAGAGACCCGACAGGATGCGCAGCCGGTCCTGGGCCCAGGCGAAGGCCTTTGCGTCGAGCGTGCGCGCCGACAGGCCGGCATAGACATCGCCATTGAAGGCGATGGCCGCCTGCAGCCCCTCCTCGACCGTGGGGTCGAAGGCCTGGAACCGCTCATGGTTCAGAATCGCCAACGTCTCGGACAGATCCATCAGCTTGCGCACCTCCGACACCCGCAGCTTGCGGGTCACCGCGTCCAGCGCGGCGATATCGTCCTTCAGGACCGGGGTGGTCAGGGGCAGGGTCCGATCAGGCGGGGTGAAGTCCAGCGCCTTGGCGGGAGAGATGACGAACAGCATGGGCGGGGAGATACCGGCTTGCCACCGGTGCGGCTAGTGCCGGTATCGACGCGCTGCTACCATGGCTGCAAGTCGGGGAGGTGAAATGCTCAAGCGTGTGTTTGCGGTGGTGGCCGCCTGTCTGCTCGTGGCCGCCTGCGGGTTCAAGCCCGACGACCAGGCCGAGACCATGGCCCGGCAGGTCTACGTCGACTTCCGCGACAATCCCGAGGCGCTGAAGAGCAAGGGCACGCCCGAGCTGGTCGCCGACCTGACGCCCGAGAACGTCGCCATGGTGCGCAGCTACATTCCCGCCGGAACGCCGAAGAGCGTCAAGATGGTCGGCTGGAACACCGTTTCCATGGGCGGCAGCGGGAGCGCCTCCCTTCGCCATCTGTACGACTACGGAGACATGCGGACCCTCTCCACGACGGCGCTGGTCCGGGAGGAAGGTCAGGTCTGGAAGGTCCAGTCCTTCCACGTCCAAACCGCCTCCGCACAGGAGATGGCGGTCAACGACCTCACCCTGATCGGCAAGCCGCTCCCGCAGCTCGGCTTCATGGTCGCGGTCATCCTGTCGCCGTTGGTGATGATCGCCGCACTGGTGCGGGTGATCCGGCGCAAGGGCCTGCGGCACAAGTGGTTCTGGGGGATCGTGTCCTTCATCGGCCTGTTCAGCTTCCAGATGAACTGGACCACCGGGGTGATCGGCATCCAGTGGCTGACGATCCAGATCCTCGGCTTCGGCATTGTATCGACGGGTACGGGCCTCGATCCGTGGTTCCTGAAATGCACCCTGCCGGTCGGGGCGTTGCTGATCCTGACGGGCGTTTGGGCGAAGCCGAAGAAGATCAAGGCCTCCGCTCCGCCGCCCGAGCCCACGGCCTAGACAGGTTCCGGTTGCCCTCGCCAGGGGCGGGGATAAGGATCACGCGTTCCGAAGGAGGATGTTCATGCGCGCCCTGTTCCCAGCCGCCATTGTCGCGGTCGTCGCGGCAAGCCTGGCGGCCTGCAGTCTGCCGACCGCCGACAAGGAGGCCGACGCCAAGGCCCGGGCGCTTTACGAACAGATCCGGACCGGGGCCGACCTGTCCGCCAACGCCGACCTCGCGGCGGACCTGCGCACGCCGGCGGCGCTGGCGCAGTTGGCCAAGGTCAAGGGCGCCCTGCCGGCGGGACCGCCGACGGCGGTCGCCAACCGTAGCTGGAGCCTGAGCGCAGGCACGGGCGGAACCAAGGCCACGCTCATCCACGCCTACAGCTATTCGTCGGCGACCGTGGTCACCGAGACGGTTCTCGCCAAGGGCGACGACAAGCTCTGGAAGATCACCGGCTTCCACGTGCGGCTGGCGCCCCCCGGCGCGGCCGGGCAACGCAAGGCTCCGCCCGTGACGGTCGAGGACCAGCCGAAGGACGTTTGATGCGCGCGCTGGTCTTGCCGCTGGCCGCGACGGCGATGCTCGTCGCCGGCCCCGCCGACGCCGCGCTCAGGGAGCGCGACGGTCGGCTCTGCCACGACATGGTGGTGATCGGCGAGGTGAAGGCCTACGGCGCCTTCCTCGGCTACCATGAGATGGACCCCGACCCGGATCCGGACGCCATCTACATCGGCGGTCGCTATGACCTGACCGTACGCATTGAGGAGGTGATCAATGGTCGCCTCGGTCCCCGTGACATCACGGTCCGCGCCCTGATGGGCTCTGCCTACCGGCTGCCGAGAACCATGCTGTTCTACCTCCAGAAGGAGGAGCGGGGCAGTTACTGGGCCGTTGACTGGAAGGTCTTCGACGAACGCGGCCGCGTCGAGACCCCGGACGATCCGTCCCCGCGCTGCCAGTCCTAGAACAGAACCCGCGGGTTCATGATCCGCTGCGGGTCCAGCGCGGCGCGGAGGGCGCGCAGGGCCTCGACCTCGACGGCGGACTTGTAGCGCAGGGCGTCGGCGGTCTTGGCGGCGCCCAGGCCGTGCTCGGCGCTGATCGAGCCGTCCATGCTGGCGACAATGTCGTGGACGATGCGGGAGCCGGCGTCGCGACGCTCGTTGTGCGCCTCGTCATCGCCGTCCGCCGCGCGCAGCACGTCATAGTGGACGTTGCCGTCGCCGACATGGCCGAAGGCGACGACCCGCAGGGTCGGATCGAGCTTGAGCACCGCCGCCGTCGCCTGGTCGATGAAGTCGGCGATGCGCGAGACCGGGATGGAGACGTCGTGCTTCCAGGCCGCGCCCTCGGCCTTCTGGCCCCCTGACTGGTTCTCGCGCACCGCCCAGAAGGCCTTCGCCTGCGCCTCTGCCTGGGCGATCGCGGCGTCCTGGATCAGATCGTCCTCCAGCGCCCCGGCCAGCAGCCGTTCCATGGCGCCCTCGGCCGCGCCCGGCTCGCCGCTGGCGGTCTCGACCAGAACGTACCAGGGATGCTCGCCGGCCAGCGGGTCGCGGACGCCGGGGATATTCTTCACGGCGAAAGCCAGGCCCGGCCGGCCCATCAGCTCGAAGGCCTCGATGGCCCCGCCGGTGGCGTCCTTGGCGCGGGCCAGCAGCGCCACCGCGTCATGCGGCGTGCGCAGGCCGACGATGGCCGTGGCGCGGGAGGCCAGCACCGGGAACAGCTTCAGGCTGGCGGCGGTAATGACCCCCAGCGTGCCCTCGGCCCCGATCAGCAGCTGCTTGAGGTCGTAGCCGGTGTTGTCCTTGCGCAGGCGCTTGAGCCCGTTCCAGATCTCGCCGTTGGGCAGCACCGCCTCGACGCCCAGCACCAGGTTGCGGGTCGTGCCGTAGCGCAGCACCTGCGTCCCGCCGGCGTTGGTCGAGATCACCCCGCCGACGGTCGCCGAGCCCTCCGAGGCCAGGCCCAGCGGGAAGCGGCGATTGATGGCGGCGGCGGCCTCGTGCACGGCGGCCAGGGTCACTCCGGCCTCGGCCACGATGACGTCATCGAAGGCGTCGATGTCGCGGATGGCGTTCAGCCGCTCGGTCGACAGCAGGACCTCGCCCTGCGGGATCTGGCCGCTGACCAGGCCGGTGTTGCCGCCCTGCGGCGTGATGGCCGTGCCGCTCTCGGCGCAGATGCCGACCACGGCGGCCACCTGCGCCGTTGTCTTCGGCAGCGCCAGCAGCGGCGTCGTCCCGGTCCAGCGGCCGCGCCACTCGACCAGCTTGGGCGCGATGCGGTCGGGGTCCTGGCTCCAGCCGCCCTCGCCGAGCACGGCCTTGAGGCGGGAGATGACGTCAGCGGGAACGGAGATGGTCATGGGCGTGGAGCTTACGCTTCTCGGAACGTCCT
Organism: Caulobacter sp.; assembly: GCA_044347965.1. Lineage (GTDB taxonomy): Bacteria > Pseudomonadota > Alphaproteobacteria > Caulobacterales > Caulobacteraceae > Caulobacter. The sequence goes on along the minus strand of JBIKTU010000025.1, from coordinate 3,494 downwards.
GACGAGTATATACTCGGGTATATACCGAGGGATCGCCATGGGCATCTTCATCAAGAACCCCGAGACCGAACGCAAGGCGCGTCAACTGGCGCGGTTGCGCGGTGAGACGCTGACGGCGGTCATTGACGCAGCCTTGGACAAGGCCCTGGCAGCCGAGGCTCCTGCAGTTCGCAAAGCGCGGTCTATCGAGGAAATGATGGCCGCCACACGGGAATTCCGCCGCCAGGCCGGCGAGGACAAGGTCAAGTTGAACGTCACGAAGGCGGATTTCGACGCGCTATGGGACGCGGACGAGCTGGAAGCCGCGGCGAAGCCTCGTGATCGTCGTTGATGCGTCGGCCCTCGTGGCCATAGGCGAGCTCGAACCCGAGGCCGAGATTTTCGCTGGCGTTCTGCTGACCAACGAGACCCGGATTTCGGCGGTCAATTATGTCGAAGCGGGTCTGGTCCTGATCGGCCGAGGCCGCCTGACCTCCAAAGCTGAATTGAACATCTGGCTCGCCACCCTGGGCGTAGAGATCGTCCAGGCTGTCGATCTCGCCGAAGAGGCGTTACTCGCCTACCTCACGTTTGGCCGAGGCTATCATCCCGCCCGGCTGAACATGGGCGATTGCTTCGCCTATGCCCTGGCCAAATCTCTCGACGCGCCCCTCCTCTACAAGGGCGACGACTTTGCGCTTACCGACGTCCGCTCCGCCCTTCAGCCCACGTAGCCGGCGGCGCGGCGCAGGCGGTCGTTGATGGCCTCGCCCAGGCCTTCGTCCGGGATCGCCGCAACGACGATGGCCGAGGGCTTCGTCCGATCCGCCGCCCGCAGCATGGCGAACAGGTTGGCCGCCGCCTCGGCGAGGTCGCGCGAGGGACTGAGGTTGAAGGGGCTGTCGCTCGGCCCGAAGGCGAGGAAGGCCTCGCCGGGCCCGGCGCCCGAGGCGTTGATCCGCACCGGCGCGTCCGGGGCGTAGTGCGCCGCCAGCCGGCCGGGCGAACGTCTGGCGTCGCCCTCCGCCTCGGCCAGCGGCCCGATCACGGCCTCGACCTGGGCGCGGGTGACCGAACCTGGCCGCAGCAGCCGCGCCGGCTCGCCGGGCAGCAGGGCGACGACCGTGGATTCCAGGCCGACCCGGCAGGGACCGCCATCGAGCGAACCGGCCGCCGAGGCGCCGGTCTCTTCCATGGCGTCGGCGAAGGTCGTCGGGCTCGGACGTCCCGAGCGGTTGGCCGAGGGCGCGACCACCGGGCCGGCGAACGCCGTCAGCAGCGCTCGCGACAGCGGATGGCCCGGCACGCGCACCGCGACCGTCTCCAGGCCGGCCCGCGCAAGGTCGCAGACCGCGGCCGCGTCGGCGACCGGCGCCACGAGGGTCAGGGGGCCAGGCCAGAAGGCCGCCGCGAGCGCCAGCGCCCGATCGTCCAGCACGGCGATCCTTCGCGCGGCCTCGACATCGGCGACATGGGCGATCAGCGGGTTGAAGCTCGGCCGGCCCTTGGCCGAATAGACAGCCGCCACGGCCAGCGGGTTGGCCGCGTCGGCGGCGAGCCCGTACACGGTTTCGGTCGGCAGGATCACAAGGCTGCCGGCGCGTAGCGCTTCCGCCGCGCGCGCTACTTCGCCCGCTTCGCCGTCAGGCTGATGTTGACGGTCACCGTTCCCGGCACGACCTCTGTCGTCTTCCAATCGCCCTGTCCCACGCCGAAGGCCAGACGGTTCAGACCCACGCTGGAGGTCATCTTCGCCGTGTCGCCGGTGATGACGAGGCTGAAGGGCAGGGTCAACGGCTTCGTGACGCCGCGCATCGTCAGGGTCCCGATCGCCTGGTACCTGCCGCCGCCCAGCGCCTTGAAGCTGGAGGCGGTGAAGGTGGCCTTCGGAAAGGCTTTCGTGCTGAACCAGTCGGGTTCGAGCAGCGACTGGTCGCGGGTCGCCTCGCCGGTGACGGCGGAGGCCATGTCGAAGGTCGCCGTTACCGACGAGCCGGCGAGGTTGGCCGGATCGAAGCGGATGGCCGCGTCCCAGCGCCGGAACGATCCGGTAAAGGCTCCGCCGTCGAAGCTGGACGCGAAGGCCACCCTCGAGGCCGCCTTGTCGACCGTCCACACCGGGGCGGGAGCGGCCCAGGCAGGCGCGGAGACGGCGAAGGCCAGGGCGAGGGCGGGGAGGAAGGGCTTCACGCGGCGTCCTTGCGGGCGAGGAACGGGATCATCCGGGCCAGGGTGTTGTCCTTGTCGATGAACTGGTGCTTCAGCGCGCCCAGCACATGAAGCGGAACCAGGCCGTACACGATGACCTTGGCCATCAGGTGGTGCGCCTCCGCGAGCAGGTCATGGGTCGGCTTCATCTGGTCGGCGGGCAGGTTCGTCAGAAACGAGAGGGCCGGCCAGTTGAACAGGCCGAACATGTCGATCGGATAGACGGTGATCAGCTTGCTGGCCGAGACCATCGCCCAACCGCTCAGCGGCAGCGCCAGCAGGATCACGTAGAAGCCCCAGTGCGCGACCGTCGCCAGTCGGCGCTCCCACGGCTTCATGTGCGGGCTGATCGCCGGCGGCCGGTGCGCCAGCCGCCAGCCGAGACGGAACAGGGTCAATAGCAGGATGGTGATGCCGAGCGGCTTGTGGAGCTGTAGCGGGGCGACCTTGGCCGAGCCCTGCAAGTCACCAGCCTCCCAGCCGAGCAGTACGATCCAGACGAGCAGCCCGGCGATCAGCCAGTGCAGCACGATGGCGACCGTGGAATAGCGGGCCTGGGTCATGATCGCTCCGGAAATGCCTGCGCTAACTCTTCACGAACTCGAGCTCAAGGATCAACTCCACTTCGTCGCCGACGAAGCCGAGGGGCGGCCGGAGCAGAGAGTCGATGCCGAAGTCCGACCGCTTGAACACGCCCCGCGCCGAAAAGCCCGACCGCCGCCCGAAGATTCCCGAGTCGTAGCCGTTCCAGGTGACGTCGAAGGTCACCTGGCGCGTCACGCCGTGCAGGGTCAGGTCGCCGGTCATCGTCCCCTTGCCGCCCTCTCCGGGCTGGATGGAGGTCGAGACGAACCGGGCAGTGGGAAAGCGCTCCACCTCCAGAAAGCGCTCGGCCATCGCGGCGTCGGCCTTGCCCAGCCCTGAGTCGAACGAGGCTGGATCGACGGTCGCCTCGACCTGGGCGGTCCGAGGCGATGCGGGGTCCCAGCTGTAGCGGGCCTCGGTGATGCGGAAGCGGATCGTGTAGGCAGAAAAGCCGCCGTGGCTGACCCGGGCGATCAGGCTGGCGTGCTGCGGGTCGAGGACATAGGTCCCGGCCGGCATCTTCTCAGGATCGATGGACGGCGCGGCCGAGGCGACCGGCGCGCAGAGCAGGGCGAGGCTGAAGGCGACGGCGATCGATCGGAACATCGGCTCTGCAATCCTGACTGCTGTGAACGAGATAGGCCTTTCGGGACGCGACGGAAGGGCCGGGCCTTCACGACCAGGTGACCCGGGGCGCGGGGGCGGGGACAGGGCGGGGACAG
>JBIKTU010000385.1:0-2968 GCA_044347965.1 Caulobacter sp. | reverse complement strand
CAGCCAGCTCTCGCGCGGCCCGGCGCCCAGCGCCACGCCGTCCTGGCGGCAGTCCAGGTTCTTCACGCCCAGCGACCCGAAAAGGTCGAGCGCGGCCTTCATCGACTCGGCGTCCTGCAGGTCGCCGGCGATGACGCCGACGCGGTCGGGCGTCGTGGCCTTGATCTTCGACGCGACGGCGGCGAACGCCTCGCCCCAGGTGGCGGGCGCCAGCTTGCCGTTCACCCGGACATAAGGGCGGTCGAGGCGCTGACGGGAGAGGCCGTCGACGGCGTAGCGGCTCTTGTCGCTCAGCCACTCCTCGTTGATGTCCTCGTTGACCCGCGGCAGGGCGCGCAGCACCTGGGCGCCGCGGCTGTCGACGCGGATGGCCGCGCCCATGGCGTCCATGACGTCGATGCTCTGGGTCTTCTTCAGCTCCCAGGGGCGGTACTGGAAGGTCCAGGGCTTGTGGGTCAGGGCGCCGACCGGGCAGAGGTCGTTGACGTTGCCCGACAGCTCCGACGCCACGGCCTTGCCGAGATAAGTCGTGATTTCAACGTCTTCGCCGCGCGAGATAAGGCCGATGTCCGGCACGCCGGCCACTTCCGTGATGAAGCGGACGCAGCGGGTGCACTGGATGCAGCGGGTCATCACGGTCTTGATGACCGGACCCATTTCCTTCTCTTCGACGGCGCGCTTGTTCTCGTCATAGCGGCTGTCGTCGCGGCCATAGCCCATGGCCTGGTCCTGCAGGTCGCACTCGCCGCCCTGGTCGCAGATCGGGCAGTCCAGCGGGTGGTTGATGAGCAGGAACTCCATCACCCCTTCGCGGGCCTTCTTCACCATCGGCGTGTTGGTGAAGATCTCCTGGTTCTCGGCGGCCGGCAGCGCGCACGACGCCTGGGGCTTCGGCGGTCCGGGCTTCACCTCGACCAGGCACATGCGGCAGTTGCCGGCGATGCTCAGCCGCTCGTGGTAGCAGAAGCGCGGAATCTCTTCCCCGGCCAGTTCCGCGACCTGCAGAACCGTCATCCCGGGCTCGAACTCGACCTCGACGCCGTTGACCTTGGCTATGGGCATTACGCCTCAAACCTCTCGAATACCGGGGGCCGCCGCTGCGACCGCCCGCTCAAAACCTAGAACCAGGACCTGTCGCCGACGACGTAGTCCTGATGAAACTGCTGTTCGCTCTTCACGAGGTAGATGATGAACTCGATGAACGAGATCAGCCCCACGACGAGCGGTGGAATGGCCAGCAAGACCCAGCCGATCGTGCCGCACAGCAGCATGATGACGCCGGCGCCTGTCTTGCCGAGGTAGAACTTGTGGATGCCCAGCCAGCCGAGGAAGAAGGCCAGCAGGGCGGCGACGATCTTGTTCTTGTCGCCCGACAGGACCGACGGCGAGGTGGTGACGTAGATGTTTCGGGCCGCCCCGTCGACGACTTCGAAGTCGACGTCAGTTCCCTGCAGCACGCTGCGCACGCCGCCGCTCAGATCGCCGCGCGTGAACGGGTAGCGCTGACCATCGTCGCCGCTGATCAGGCCATGCCCCTCGAGGTCGGCGTAGCTGAGAACCTTGCCTCGCATCCGCCCTACTCCGCCGCGATCAGTGTGGCGCCCTGGACGTGGGGCTTGCCGGCGCGATAGCTGGTGATGCGATCCTCCACCTCGTGGCGGAAGTGGCGGAACAGGCCCTGGATCGGCCAGGCGGCCGCGTCGCCCAGGGCGCAGATGGTGTGACCCTCGACCTGGCTGGCGACGTCCAGCAGCGTATCAATCTCACGCATGTCCGCCTCGCCGGTGGCCATGCGCTCCATCACCCGCCACATCCAGCCGGTGCCTTCGCGGCACGGCGTGCACTGGCCGCAGCTCTCGTGCTTGTAGAAGTAGCTGAGGCGGGCGATGGCGCGGACCAGGTCGGTCGACTTGTCCATGACGATGACGGCGGCGGTGCCCAGGCCCGACTTCAGCTCGCGCAGGGCGTCGAAGTCCATCGGCAGGTCTTCGCACTGCTCGGCCGGGATCATCGCGACGGACGAGCCGCCCGGGATCACGGCCTTGAGGTTGCCCCAGCCGCCGCGGATGCCGCCGCAGTGGTCTTCCATCAGCTGACGGAAGGGGATGCTCATCGCCTCTTCGACGTTGCAGGGCAGGTTCACATGCCCGCTGACGCAGAACAGCTTGGTGCCGGTGTTGTTCGGACGGCCAAAGCCGGCGAACCAGCCGGCGCCCCGGCGCAGGATGGTGCCCACCACCGCGATCGACTCGACGTTGTTGACCGTGGTCGGCATGCCGTAGAGGCCGGCGCCGGCCGGGAACGGGGGTTTAAGGCGCGGCTGGCCCTTCTTGCCTTCCAGGCTCTCCAGCAGCGCGGTTTCCTCGCCGCAGATGTAGGCCCCTGCGCCGTGGTGGACGTAGCAGTCGAAGTCCCAGCCATGGACGTTGTTCTTGCCGATCAGCCTGGCCTCATAGGCCTGCTTGATCGCCGCCTCGAGCACCTCGCGCTCGCGCACGTATTCGCCGCGGATGTAGATGTAGCAGGCGTGGGCCTGCATGGCCCGCGAGGCGATCAGGCAGCCTTCGATCAGCAGGTGGGGATCATGGCGCATGATCTCCCGGTCCTTGCAGGTGCCGGGCTCGGACTCGTCGGCGTTGACGACCAGGTAGTGGGGACGGCCGTCCTTCACCTCCTTGGGCATGAACGACCACTTCAGGCCGGTGCCGAAGCCCGCCCCGCCACGACCGCGCAGGCCTGAGTTCTTGACGTTGTCGATGATCCAGGCGGGACCGGCGTCCAGCATGTCCTTCGTCGCGTTCCAGCAGCCGCGCTTCTTCGCACCCTCCAGACCCCAGTCATGGAGCCCGTACAGGTTGGTGAAGATGCGGTCCTTGTCTTCGAGAATGCCGACCATGATCTCAGACGTTCGGATTGAAGGGATTGGCCCGGCGCCATTGGGCGCGCCGGAAAATGACGTATATGAAGA
>JBIKTU010000383.1:0-2971 GCA_044347965.1 Caulobacter sp. | reverse complement strand
TGTTCCCGGCGGTGAATGTCGCCGGCGTTGAGCTTGCGGCGGCCGCCCGGGAAGGACGGACGCGGCAGGCGCAGGAACTCCGGCTCGGCCAGGGCCGCGCGGGCCTTGCCGACGGACACCGCGACGCCCAGCTGGCTGTCGGCCTCGCCCTTGTAGACACCCAGAGACGGCGGCACGTCGGCGTAGTCGCGGCCGATGGCCACAGCGATGTGACGTTCGCCGGCGATGCTGTTGTTGGTCGGGTCGAGACCGATCCAGCGCAGGGTCGGCAGGAAGACCTCGACCCAGGCATGGGTCGCGTCGGGGTCGGAGCGGTCGCCGTGCTGGCGGTCGGTGAACAGGTAGCCCGACACATAGCGGGCCGGGATGCCCCAGCGGCGGCAGATCGCCAGCATGATGTGGGCGAAGTCCTGGCAGACCCCGCGCCCGACGCCCAGCGCCAGGTCGATGGGGCTGTCAGCTGTCGTCACGCCCGGGGTGTAGTCAAAGGCGTCGTAGATGATCTGGTTCAGCGCCAGCACCGCCGTCAGCGGATCTTTCAGGCGGAGCGCGTCGAGGTTCTTCTCGGCGATGAAGGTCTGCAGCGCCTGGGTGAAGACCACAAAGCCATGCGGCTGCAGGAAATCGAAGCATTCGCCGCGCACGAAGTCGCTGCGCAGCCGGTCCCACTCGCCCTGGTCGACGCCGTTCGGCAGCACCGGATCAGGCTGGGTCTCGACCGCCGACCGGGCCTCGATCCGCAGGTTGTCATGCGGCTGGGGCACGTCGAAGTGATAGACGGCGTTCCCGAAGTTGTCGGCGTAGGAGAAGATCTGCGCCCGGGGCTCCAGGTCGAGCTCGAAGCTGATCAGCCGCTGTCCGGCGCTCTTTCGGGGCTGCATGCGCAGCTCCATCACGCTTTCGCGGACCGCGCGTTCGTAGTGGTACTGGGTGACGTGCCGGACTTCGAGCAGCATTAGGCTGGTAGCCTCATCTCGAGGGAATAGGCGACGAAGGTGTCGTAGATCGCCTCGTGCACGCGGGCGCACTCGTTGACGACGGTGGTGAGCAGGCCGCTGGCGCCGGTGGCTTCAAGTTCATCCACGTCAGCGAACTGAAGGCGGGCCTTGAGACGCCCCGCCAGGCGTTCGGGCGTGGCCAGGCCGCCGACCTCGACATGGCGAGAGACGCCCACGAGATACTCCTCGATCCGCGCGGTGGCGAAGCGGATCGAGCGCGGGAACTCCTCGTCGAAGAGCAGGAATTCGAGGATATAGCGCGGCTCGATCTCGGCGGTGTAGCGCCGCAGATAGGGCTCCAGCGCGCAGGCCATGCGCAAGAGGTTCATCAGCGCCAGCCGGTCGGTGACGCTCTTGCCGCGGCCATCGCCGAAGCCGACCTCCAGCAGGCGCGCGATCAGGTGCGCCCGCTCCAGATAGACGCCCAGCATCAGGAACCGGAAGCCCTCGCCATGGCTCATCGTGGCGTCGGCGGCGCCCTTGAACAGGTGCAGGTCGGCGATGACGTCATGCAGGAAGGCGGACGAGCCGCTTTCGAACTCCGAACCGGTGCTGTCGGCGGTGACCTTCAGAAACAGCAGGTTGAGCCGCTCCCAGGTCTCGGTGGTGATCTGGTCGCGGACCTGCCGGGCGTTCTCGCGGGCATGGGCCAGCGACATGATCACCGAGTTGGGATCCTCGCGGTTGAGCACCAGCGAGCGGGCGGCCTCGTAGGTCAGCGAGACACGGGCCATGTCCGGATCGCCGACCGCCGACAGGGCGATATAGGCCGTCTGCGCCGCGGCGTCGGAGCGGTCGAGCGTGGCGTTGAGCATAACGTCGGCCAGACGCGAGAAGTGCTCGGCCCGCTCAACATAGCGGCCGATCCAGTAGAGGCTGTCCGCCACGCGTGCGAGCATCATGGCCGGGTCTCCCTGCGCTCATCCTCGTCGACCAGCACCCAGGTATCCTTTGAGCCGCCGCCCTGGCTGGAGTTGACCACCAACGAGCCGCGCCGCAGGGCCACACGGGTCAGGGCGCCGGGCGTCACGACGATCTTCTCGCCCGACAGGATGAAGGGGCGCAGGTCGACGTGGCGCGGTTCGATGCGACCGTCGATCAGGCAGGGCGCCGTCGAGAGCTGGATGGTCGGCTGGGCGATGTAGTTGGCGGGATCGGCCTTGAGCGCCTCGGCGAAGGTTTCGCGCTCCTTGCGGGAGGCGTGCGGGCCGACGAGCATGCCGTAGCCGCCCGAGGCGCCGACCGCCTTGACCACCAGCTTGTCCAGATTGGCCAGCACATGGGCCAGCTGGACGGGCTCACGGCAGAGGAAGGTCTCGATGTTGGGCAGGATGGCGTCCTCGCCCAGGTAGTAGCGGATGATGTCCGGTACATAGGCGTAGACCGCCTTGTCGTCGGCGACCCCTGTGCCCGGCGCATTGCAGATCACCACGTTGCCGGCGCGATAGGCGTTGAACAGTCCCGGCAGGCCCAGCGAGGAGTCGCGGCGGAAGGTGAGGGGATCGATGAAGTCGTCGTCCACCCGGCGGTAGATGACGTCCACGCGGCGAAGGCCGGTGGTGGTGCGCATGTAGACCATGTTCTCGTGCACCACGAGGTCGCGCCCTTCGACCAGCGGTGCGCCCATCAGGCGGGCCAGGTAGGCGTGCTCGTAATAGGCGCTGTTGTAGACGCCGGGGGTCATGACCACGACCTGCGGGTCGGGGCGCCATTCGGCCGCCATGCTCTTCAGGGTCGCCAGCAGCAGGTCCGGATAGCGCTCGACCGGCCGCACGTTGGAGGCGCGGAAGGTGCCGGGGAAGGTGCGCTTGGCCGCGTCGCGATTGGCCAGCATGTAGGACACGCCCGACGGGACGCGAAGATTGTCCTCAAGCACCGCGAAGGCGCCGTCCTGGTCACGGATGAGGTCGGATCCGCAGACATTGGCGTACGCCTTGTGCGGCACATAGAGGTGCTGCATCTCGCGGCGGTAG
>JBIKTU010000384.1:0-2971 GCA_044347965.1 Caulobacter sp. | reverse complement strand
CGAGGGCGGCCAGTTCCAGGGCGCGGGCTTCTCCACCGTCATCTGCGGCCCCGGTTCCATCGACCAGGCCCACCAGCCGGACGAGTATGTCGAGATCGACCAGATGCGACGCGGCGCGGCGTTCATGCTGCGGCTGGCGGCGGCGTTGACCTAAATCCTCCCGACCCAAACTTCCGTCATGGCCCGACTTGTTCGGGCCACCCATGAACACGGGCAGGCGGGATTGGCGAGGCGGATCGGCGGCGTCCGCGCTCGCAAGGTCACCACGCATGGTTGGCCCGAACAAGTCGGGCCATGACGGGGCAGGGGAGGGGAGGGCAGGGGGCGGTCGCCCTGCTTCCCCCCGGGACCGGCCGTTGGCCGGCCCGAGGGCAGGCTCCGACACGCCGCTGCTCAGGATGACTGACTTGGAAGGCTGCTCACCATAGTCATGCTGAGCAGCGCTCGAAGAGCGTGTGTCGAAGCACGCAACCCCTACCCCGCGATCGCCGCCGCCCCCGCTTCGCCGGTGCGGATGCGCAGCGCCTGTTCCAGGTCCATGACGAAGACCTTGCCGTCGCCGATCTTGCCGCTGTTGGCGGTGCGGATGATGGCGTCGATGATCGGCTGGACCAGGTCGTCGGAGACGGCGATCTCCAGCTTGACCTTGGGCAGCAGCTTCACCTCGTACTCGGCGCCGCGATAGACCTCGGTCTTGCCCTTCTGTCGCCCGTAGCCCCGCACCTCGGTGACGGTCAGGCCGGAGGCGCCGGCCTCGGTCACGCCGTCGAGCACCGCGTCGAGGCGGCTGGGCTTGATGATGGCGACGATCATCTTCATCGGACAACTCTCCCACCGCGCGGAAGGCGTGGTGCAGTGCAAAATCTAGGGCGAAACCGGCTCGCTGGCCAAGGGGGCATCTCGCAGCGCCGAGTCGGGCGCCTTGCCGGCGGGCGCCCCGCCGGGCGCGGGGGCCAGCACGCCGGGCGCGAACACCCGGGCGCGGGCCCGCGAGGCGCGGGGTTTCACGGCGAAGGTCTGCTTGACCGCCTCCATCAGGATCACCCCGGCGAACGGCGGCCACAGCCAGGCGCCGACCTGCTCGAAGCCCTCGGCCCAGCGGGCGGTCCAGGCGAAGGGTGGGGCATAGAGGGCGCGGGTCCAGCCGGACGGCTCCAGGTCCGCCGCGCGCAGCACCGCCTCCAGCTGGCTGCGGCTCCAGGGCCGCCCGTGGCCGAAGGGCGTGCCCTCGGCGTTGGACCAAAGGCCGTTGCGGGCGGCGACGGCGACGAAGACCCGGCCGGTCGGCGCCAGCACGCGGCAGACCTCCTGCATCATGGCCACGGCGTCCTCGGCCTCCTCCAGCGCATGGACGCAGATCACGCGGTCGAACATGGCGTTGGGCAGGGGCAGGGCGGTCTCCGGCGCCAGGCAGGCGAGGTTGCGGCCCACGGCGGGCCAGACCTCCACCCCCTGCGACGCCGGCATCACCGCGATGGTCCGCCGCGCCCGCTCGCGCACCGCCTCGAGGTAGGGGGTCGCATAGCCCAGGCCCAGGAACTCCAGCCCGCGCGGATCGCCCCAGGCCTCGCTCAGCTTGCGCGCCACCATCTTCCGCGCCGCCCGGCCGCGGGCGGAGGCGTAGAAGGCGCGAAGCTCGAGGACGTCACGGCGCATGGGGGTCCTTATGTCACTTTCCGGGGCCTTGCGTGCTTCGACACGCGCCTTCGGCGCTGCTCAGCATGACGTGGATCGGTGTATAGCTGCAAACCTACGTCATCCTGAGCAGCCCGCGCACGCGGGCGTGTCGAAGGACGCAACAAAGGCGAGCCATGCCCATCACCGTCCACCAGTTCCCCTGCCTGTCCGACAACTACGGCTTTCTTGTGCGCGATGACGCGACGGGGAAGACGGCCTGCATCGACACCCCCGACGCCGACGCCATCCTGGGCGAGCTCGGCAAGCTCGGCTGGTCTCTGGACATGGTGCTCAACACCCACTGGCACCCCGACCACGCCGGCGGCAACGCGCGGCTGAAGGCGGAGACCGGCTGCACCGTGGTCGGCCCGGCCGAGGTCGAGCGCATCGGGACCGCCCCGGACCGCGTCGTCGACGAGGGGGACAGCGTGCAACTAGGCGAGACCACCTTCGCGGTGATCAACACCGGCGGCCATACGCTGGGCCATATCGTCTTCTATGCCGCCGCCGACGGCGTGGCTTTCGTCGGCGACACCCTGTTCACGCTGGGTTGCGGCCGGCTGTTCGAGGGCACGCCGCAGCAGATGTGGACCAGCCTGCAGAAGCTGGCCGCCCTGCCCGACGCGGTCACCGTCTACTGCGCGCACGAGTACACCGCCTCCAACGCCCGCTTCGCGCTGTCGGTCGACGCCGACCCGGGCCTGAAGGCGCGGACGGAGGCCATCTTCGCGGCCCGCGCGCGCGGCGAATGGACGGTGCCCACCAGCATCGGCCTGGAGAAGGCCACCAACCCCTTCCTGCGCGCCCCGCTGCTGCGCCCCGACATCGCCGACCCGGCCGAGGCCTTCGGCGCCGTGCGGGCGGCCAAGGACAGCTTCAAGGGATGACGCCGGCCCGGATCATCGCCCTGCTGGGGCTGGAGCCGCACCCCGAGGGCGGCTGGTATCGCCAGACCTTCCGCGACACGGAGGGGCCGGAGGGGCGCGGCGCCTCGACGGCGATCTACTTCCTGCTTGAGGCGGGGCAGGAAAGCGCCTGGCACCGCGTCGACGCGGCCGAGGTCTGGCACCACTACGCCGGCGCGCCGCTGCTGCTGACCATCGGCGCGGACGAGCATCGGCTGGGCGTGGATCTGGCCGCCGGAGAGCGCCCGCAGGCCGTCGTCCCCGCCGGCGTCTGGCAGAAGGCCCGGTCGCTGGGCGACTGGACCCTGGTCGGCTGCACCGTGGCGCCGGGCTTCCTGTTCGAGGGCTTCGAGATGGCAGAGGACAATCCTCCCCAGCTTGCTGGGGAG
>JBIKTU010000382.1:0-2981 GCA_044347965.1 Caulobacter sp. | reverse complement strand
CCGTCGAGCAGTGGGAGACCGCCCGTCTGGCCGACCCCGCCAGCGTCGACCGCGCCGCGCGGGCGTCGATCGTGCCGCATGTGCAGGCCATGCTCGACTTCCACCGCATGGGGGTGCCGACCCTCGACTACGGCAACAACATCCGCCAGGTGGCGCTCGACGAAGGGCTGGAGGGCGCCTTCGACTTCCCGGGCTTCGTACCGGCCTATATCCGGCCGCTGTTCTGCCGGGGTGTCGGACCGTTCCGATGGGCGGCGCTGTCAGGCGATCCGGAGGACATCTTCAAGACCGACCGGGCGATGAAGGATCTCTTCCCCGACAACGTCCATCTGCACCGCTGGCTGGACATGGCGAAGGAGCGGATCGCGTTTCAGGGCCTGCCCGCCCGCATCTGCTGGATCGGCCTGGGCGACCGCCACCGCGCCGGCCTGAAGTTCAACGAAATGGTCGCCAGCGGCGAGCTGAAGGCGCCGGTCGTCATCGGCCGCGATCACCTTGACAGCGGCTCTGTCGCCAGTCCCAACCGCGAGACCGAGGCCATGCTGGACGGCAGCGACGCGGTCTCTGACTGGCCGCTGCTCAACGCCCTTCTCAACACCGCCAGCGGCGCGACCTGGGTGTCGCTGCACCACGGCGGCGGGGTCGGCATGGGCTACAGCCAGCACGCCGGCGTGGTCATCGTCGCCGACGGCACGCCGGAAGCGGCGCGACGCCTCGAGCGCGTTCTATGGAATGATCCGGGCACGGGCGTCATGCGCCATGCCGACGCCGGGTACGACATCGCCGTCGACTGCGCCCGCGAGCAGGGGCTCGACCTGCCCAGCCTGGGAGACCGCTGATGCGTCAGGTCACGCTCGGCGAGGCCACGGTCTCCCTCGACGACATCCAGGCGGCGCTGGCCGGACCGGTGGCGGTGACGCTGACGGGCGAGGCCAGCACAGCCATCGCCGCCTCGGCCGCCACGATCGAGGACATCCTCGCAGCTGGACAGACCGTCTACGGCGTCAACACAGGCTTCGGCCTGCTGGCCAAACAGACCATCCGGCCCGACCAGCTGGCGGAGCTGCAGCGCAACCTGATCCTGTCGCATTGCTGCGGCGTCGGCGGCCCCTTGCCCGACGATGTGGTGCGGTTGATCCTGATGCTGAAGATCGCCGGCCTGTCGCGCGGTTTCTCCGGCGTGCGGCCCGGGCTGATCGCGATGCTGCAGCGGCTGCTCGAGACAGACATCCTGCCGGTGATCCCGGAAAAGGGCTCGGTCGGCGCCTCGGGCGACCTGGCCCCGCTGGCCCATATGTCCGCCGCCCTGCTCGGCGTCGGCGAGATGCGGGCAGGCGGCGAGACGATCCTGGCCATGGAAGGCCTGAAGCGCGCAGGGCTCGAACCCATCGCGCTGAGGGCCAAGGAGGGTCTGGCGCTGATCAACGGCACCCAGGCCTCCACCGCCCTCGCGCTCAAGGGCCTGGTGCTGGCGCGGCGGGTGTTCGAGGCGGCGCTGGTCGCCGGCGCGATGAGCGTCGACGCCGCGCTGGGCAGCGACACCCCGTTCGACGCCCGCATCCACGCCGCACGCGGCCAGCCGGGCCAGATCGCCGTGGCGAGCGCCCTGCGCGGCCTGCTGGACGGCAGCGCCATCCGCCACAGCCACGACGACTGCGACCGGGTCCAGGACCCCTACAGCCTGCGCTGCCAGCCGCAGGTGATGGGCGCCGTGCTGGACCTGCTGGCCAACGCACAGCGCACCCTGCTGATCGAGGCCGGCGCCGTCACCGACAACCCGCTGGTCTTCGCCGAAACGGGCGAGGCGCTGTCGGGCGGCAACTTCCACGCCGAGCCGGTGGCCTTCGCGGCGGATACGCTGGCGCTGGCCACCGCCGAGATAGGGGCGCTCAGCGAGCGGCGCACCGCCCTGCTGGTCGACCCGAACATGAGCGCCCTGCCCGCCTTCCTGGTCGCCGAACCGGGGGTCAATTCGGGCTTCATGATCGCCCAGGTCACCGCCGCCGCCCTCGCCAGCGAGAACAAGGGTCTGAGCCATCCGTCCAGCACCGACAGCCTGCCGACCAGCGCCAACCAGGAGGACCATGTCAGCATGGCCACCTATGGGGCCCGGCGACTGACCGCGATGGCGGAGAACAGCGCCGCCATCGTCGCCATCGAGCTGCTGGCCGCCGCGCAGGGGATCGCGTTCCGCCGGCCGCTACGCTCCTCGCCGCCGCTGGAAAGGGCCCACGCCCTCATCCGGTCCGCCGCCGCCGCCTACGACCGCGACCGCTACTTCGCCCCCGACATCGCGGCGGTGACGGCGCTGGTGCTGGACGGGGCGTTTGGGGGGATCGTGAAGCTGTGAGGGGTTGCGTGGTTCGCGACGCGCCTTTGGCGCTGCTCACCATGACGTATTCCGAGTACGTCATCCTGAGCAGGTCGCGCAGCGACCGTGTCGAAGGACGCACTGCATGACCGACGTCCACATCACCCGCGGCGCCAGTCCGCTGATCGTCAGCTTTCCGCATGTCGGGACCGACGTGCCCGACGACATAGCCGCCCGCATGACGCCGGCCGCCCTGCGGCTGGACGACACCGACTTCGCCCAGCCGGCGCTCTATGACTTCACCGACGAGCTGGAGGCGACGACCGTCACGGCCCGCTGGTCGCGGCTGGTCATCGACGTCAACCGGCCGCCCGACGACCGGCCCCTCTATCCCGGCCAGTGGGGCGCGGGCCTGGTCCCCACCGAAACCTTCCTCGGCGAGCCCGTTTACCGGAACGCCGCGCCCGACCCGGCCGAGATCGCGGTCCGTCGGGATCGCTTCTGGCGGCCCTATCATGACGCCCTGCGCGCGGCGATCGACGCCGCGGTCGAGGCGCACGGCTTCGCGCTGCTGTGGGACGCCCATTCGATCAACCCGGTCGTGCCGCGGCTGTTCGAAGGGACCCTGCCGGACCTGAACATGGGCACGGCGCAGGGCGCGGCCTGCGGC
>JBIKTU010000381.1:0-2982 GCA_044347965.1 Caulobacter sp. | reverse complement strand
TGACGCCCACGGCGATGGCCATGCCGATCATGCCGTTGCGGTTGCCCGCCTGGCTGGTCACCGGGCTGGAAAGCCCGCGCAGCGCCAGGATGAAGAGAACGCCCGAGGCGATGTAGAGCAGGGCGGCGATGTTGGCGTTCATGATCTGATTTCCCCCGAACGCGCGCTCAATGCCCGCTCTTGCCCTTCGCAGGGTCCTTCTTCTTGTACATGGCCAGCATGCGCTGGGTGACGAGGAAGCCGCCGAAGATGTTCACGGCCGCGAAGGCTGCGGCGAGGGCGCCGGCGCCCTTGGAGATCCAGACGTTGGTTGTCGGCGCGGCTTCGCCCACGCCGCTCGCGGCGGCGGCCAGCAGGGCCCCCACGATGATCACAGAGGAGATGGCGTTGGTGACGGCCATCAGCGGCGTGTGCAGCGCCGGCGTGACGCTCCAGACCACGTAGTAGCCGACGAAGATGGCCAGCACGAAGATGGCCAGACGGAAGACGGTGGGATCGACAGCGTCCATGTCAGTGACCTCTACTTCTTCTTCGGAGCGGGCTTGGCGGCCGGCTTGGCCGGGGCCTTGGCGGGAGCGGCCTTGGCGGCGGCCTTGGGAGCAGGTTTGGCCGGGGCCTTCGGGGCAGCGGCCGGCTTTGCAGCGGCTTTGGCCGCCGGCTTCGGAGCAGCCTTCACCGGCGCCTTGGCGGCGGCGGCCTTCGGGGCGGGCTTGGCCGCGACTTTCGCGGGAGCGGGCTTCGCGGTCGCCGGCTTGTCCGCCGAAGCCTTGGCGGAGGCGGAAGCCTTGGCGGAGGAGGGCGCCGTCTTCAGCTGGTCGTGGACGATGGCCCCGTCCTTCGTGACCAGCGCCGCCTTGAGGATCTCGTCCTCGAAGTCGGGGGCCAGCTTGCCGTCCTTGTCGAGCAGCAGGCCGGCGAAGGCCATCAGGTTGCGGGCATAGAGGGCCGAGGCGTCGGCGGCGATGCGGCCGGGCAGGTTGGGGATGCCCAGGATCTTCACGCCGTTCTTCGTCACGGCGACCCTGCCCAGCTCGACGCCCTCGACGTTGCCGCCCTGCTCGACGGCCAGGTCGACGATGATCGAGCCGGCCTTCATCGACGCCACCTGGGCGGCGTTGACCAGCTTCGGCGCCGGGCGGCCCGGGATCAGGGCCGTGGTGATGACGATGTCCTGCTTGGCGATATGGCTGGAGAGCAGCTCGGCCTGCTTGGCCTGGTACTCCTTGGACATCTCCTTGGCGTAGCCGCCGGCGGTCTGGGCGTTCTTGAACTCCTCGTCCTCGACGGCGAGGAACTTGGCGCCCAGTGATTCGACCTGCTCCTTGGTCGCCGGACGCACATCCGTCGCCGTGACGACCGCGCCCAGGCGCCTCGCCGTGGCGATGGCCTGCAGGCCCGCGACGCCGACGCCCATGATGAAGACCTTGGCCGCGGCGACGGTGCCGGCGGCGGTCATCATCATCGGCATGGCCTTGCCGAAGGCCTCCGCGCCCTCGATCACCGCGCGGTAGCCGGCGAGGTTGGCCTGGGAGGACAGCACGTCCATCACCTGGGCCCGGGTGATCCGCGGAACGAACTCCATGGCGAACGCGCTGGCCTTCGCCCTGGCGAGACCTTCGAGCGTAGCCCTGTCCTGGTAGGGATTCAGCGTCGCCAGCACCATGGCGCCAGGCTTGAGCGCCGCGATCTCCTCGGCGTCCGGACCGCGCACCTTGAACAGCACGTCGGCCTTGGCCAGCGCGTCCTTGAGGGTTTTGGCGATGGTGGCGCCGGCGGCGGCGTAGTCCGCGTCGAGGTAGGAGGCGGCGGTTCCGGCGCCCGCTTCGACAGTTACTTGGAAGCCCGAGGCGATCAGCTTCTTGACCGTTTCCGGCGTCGCGGCGACCCGGGTTTCGGCGGCCCGGCGTTCCCGGGTGACGGCGACGATGGCCATGAAGCTCCCCTCCGGACGCCGATTGACGTCGCGTCCCTGGGGACCTGTTTAGGGGATGATCTTGCCCCTTGTCGAGCCCGTGGCGCCGCGACGCGAAAAGCTATTCCCGCAACGCAGCATCAAACGCGGAACTCAGTGCCCGCCGCTCTTCTTGTCGCGCAGGAAGATCACGCCCAGAACCGTCAGGACGATGCCCGGGATCAGGCCGCCGAAGAAGCCCGCCGGCGTGCAGAACCAGAGGGTCAGCATGACCAGCGCCACGGCCAGCGCCAGCGAGCCCCACTTGGTCAGGCCCATGACCGCAGCGTAGGTCGCGGTGTGCTCGGAGATGTCCATTTCGCCGCGCTGATATTCGGAAGCCATCTTCAGATCCTGCAATCGAGTTGAGGGCGCTTTACAACGGCCCGCGTCACGGCTCAAGCCGCCAGCCGGCCAGAAGGCCGCGCAGGGCGCCGACGAAGGCGAGCGGCTGGTCGATCATCACATGATGGTCGGCGTCCGGAATGGCCATCTGTGGCGAGCCGGGCGGCAGCAGATCCTGCATGTAGGCGAGGATCTCGTCGTCCACGAGCCCCGACCGGTCGCCCCACATCATGGCGATCGGGCAGGTGGCGGCGCTGAGCAGCGGCCCGCGATCCTCCATCTGGAAGGCCTGCCACATGAAGGGGTCGAACCGCCAGGTCCAGCCGCCTTCGACTTCCTTCAGCGCGTTCCGGGCGATCCAGTCGGCGATGTAGAGGTTCTCGCAGTCCTGCGGCGGCGCGAGGCGAAAGCGGGCCAACGCTTCGGGCAGGGTGGCGTAGACCCGGTTGGGCGAGACGCGCCGGGGCGGGCCGCGCCACTCGCGCTCCGGCGGCCGGACCACCGAATCGACCAGCACCGCCGCCCCCATCCGGTCGCCGTATTTCGAGGCGGCCAGCATGGTCGGAAAGCCCCCGAACGAATGGGCCACGAACACCGGCTTGCCGGCGGCGTAGAGGCCGGCCGCCTCGGCCGCCGCGAAGCTCTCGCGGGCGAAGAGGTCGCCGGTATAGGCTGTCCGCCAGTCT
>JBIKTU010000380.1:0-2990 GCA_044347965.1 Caulobacter sp. | reverse complement strand
GACCCTCGGTCTGGTCCGGCAGCACGCTCAGCCGCTCCCAGGCCTGGACCCAGCGGTCGAGTCCGACGCCGCCGCCGCCGGTCGCCTGGCCCACGGCCATGATGCGGATCTGGTCCATGATCCGCTCGATCAGGAGGTTGAAGCGTCCCTGCCCCTCCGGGCCCCGGAAGCTGTCGGCAAGGGTCAACAGGGCGCCGTCGTCCAGGCGCGGCAGGGTGCGGAGGATCTCGTGCGCCTCATCGTCGGCCTTCAGCGCGTCGGCCGCCGCCAGCCGCAAGGCCAGTCCGGGCGCGCCGCCGGCGATGCGGGCCAGCCGATGCGCCTGGTCAGGCGACAGCGATGTGCGGGTCTCCAGAAATCCGGCGGTGACCGCTTCGCCCGGGGCGGTGAAGGCCAGGCGCCGACAGCGCGAGCGGATGGTCGGCAGCAGCCGCCCCGGCGCATGGCTGACCAGCAGCAGCACGCCGCGCGGCGGCGGCTCCTCCAGGGTCTTCAGGATGGCGTTGGCGGCGTTGACGTTGAGGTCGTCGGCGGCGTCGACAATGGCCACCCGGTAGGGCGCCGTGGCCGGGGTCTGGGAAAAGAAGGCGCCCAGCTGGCGCGCCTCGTCGACCGGAATCACCTTGCGCGGCTTGCCGTCTTCCGTGAACCGCTCCAGCACCAGCAGGTCCGGGTGCGAGCGGGCCGAGACCTGACGCACGATCGGGTCGTTCGTCCGCGACCCGAGGAGGCCCAGGTCGGGATCTGGCGCGGCGCCAAGCAGGCGACGGGCGGCGCGGAAGGCGAAGGTGGCCTTGCCCACGCCCTCGGGACCGGTCAGCAGCCAGGCGTGGTGCAGACGGCCGCGGGCCAGGGCGTCGAGAAAGGCGTGTTCCTGCTCGCCCGCGCCTTCCAGCGCGGAGGCGTCGCGGGGATGAGGCGGTGCGGCGACGTCGGCCATGTCAGCGATCCACCCAGGGGGCGACGGCGGTGGCGATGGCGGCCTCGACAGCGTCCAGCGAGGCCGCGGCGTCGATGACGACGCAACGATCGGGCTCGCTGCGGGCGATATCGAGATAGGCTGCGCGCAGCCTTTCGTGGAAGGCCTCGCCCTTGGCCTCGAACCGTTCCTCACCGCCGTTGCGGGACAGGGCCCGGCGCAGGCCCTCGGCCACCGGCAGGTCGAAGATCAGGGTCAGGTCGGGCCGCATCTCCCCGACCACCGCCGCCTCAAGCTGGGCGATGACATTCGGGTCCACAGCCCCGCCTGCGCCCTGGTAGGCGCGGGTCGAGTCGGCGAAACGATCGCACAGCACCACCGCCCCCCGGGCCAGCGCCGGGGCGATCACCCGCTCGATATGGTCGCGACGGGCGGCGTTCATCAGCAGCGCCTCGGTCAGCGGCGACCAGCGGTCGACCGCGCCATTGAGCAGCAGCTCGCGGATCGATTCGGCGCCCGGCGAGCCGCCCGGCTCACGCGTCAGGACGACGTCCCGCGCGCCGGCGCGCAGGCGCTCGGCCAGGCGGCGGATCTGGGTGGACTTGCCCGCCCCCTCGCCGCCCTCGAAAGTGATGAAACAGCCTCTGGTCACGCCCCGTCCTCGCGCGGAACGCCGGGGATGTCCAGAACGTGAGAGGCGCTATTGCACCGGCGGCGTCAGCCCGGGCCAATGTAGCGCACCCGGACCCGCGCCACGCCCCGTTCGTAGATGCCCAGCTTCCTGGCCGCGCCCTTCGACAGGTCGATGATCCGGCCGGAGACGAACGGCCCGCGATCGTTGACCCGGACCTTGAGCTTCCTGCCGGTGTCCAGGTCGGTGACCTCGACGATGGACGGCAACGGCAGAGTCTTGTGGGCGGCGCTGATCAGATCCATGTCGAACACCTCGCCATTGGCGGTGTTGCGGTTGTGGAACTGCTCGCCGTACCAGCTGGCGATACCCTTCTCGTCGTAGTCCGGATCATGGCGGGGCGTGTACCAGACCCCCTTGATCTGGTAGGGCCGCATGGTGCCCGGGACACGCGCGCCGGGCTGGCCGGCCGCGACCGACGGCGGACGCTTTTCCATGGCGTAGCGCGGCGTGGCGCAGGCCGTCACGGCCGCGCACGCCAGCAGAACGGCAAGTGATTTCACACAGGCGACAGGACGCATCGGCGCGCGGCCTTTTCCGTGATCGAGGCCTTTAGTGTCGTGCAAAGGGTTTTCGACGTGGTTAAGGCCCGAACGCGAGGTTCCCTCCCCCGCCGTGTCACGCTAGAAGCCCCGCCTAACCGGACGGGTGGCCGAGTGGTTTAAGGCAGCGGTCTTGAAAACCGCCGTAGGTGGAAGCCTACCGTGGGTTCGAATCCCACCCCGTCCGCCATACCCTGCGAGCCGCAACTCTCTCTGCGCCCGTCGCAAGGCTGGACAATCCTGTTGTAGTGCAGGGTTTCCCCGAATGGCTCGGCACTGCGCTTTCAGTGAAGCGGCCGGATCTCTCTTTGAGTGCGCTGATTGTCTCCGGACCTCGCGCACCGCGACGATCTGGCGCGGAGCTGAAAACATCAGTCATTGCAGCATGATCTGAGACCGTCAGGGCGACAGGCTCGAACCAAGGGGCCTTGCTGTCTCCTGATCGGAATACAGCACCTTTCGGATCAGAGACCGGTTTGAGCCGACGGTTACCGGCATCGGTCAGTTGACCGGATCGGGGGCCAGTCGTTGTTTCAGCATGGCGCCCAGGAGCGGATACAGCGCCCGCCGGGACCCTTGTGGATCGCTGATTGCTCTCGCCCCCAAGCCGTCCATGATCACAAGCAGGACGCCCGCCATGGCCTCCACATCGAGGTCGTGCCGAACCTGGCCCGTGTCCTTGCCCAAGCTCAGGAGGCGTCCGAATTCAGCGCGGGCGTCAGTATCGAACCGCCCGAGGATCTCGGAGACTCGCGGGTTGCGAGCGGCTTCGGCCACGATCTCGGCAGACAGGACATTGTCGAAAGCAAAGCCTGACCCGCTGTCGATCAACTCCAGG
>JBIKTU010000378.1:0-2999 GCA_044347965.1 Caulobacter sp. | reverse complement strand
AGAAGGAGAAGTCGTAATCCTTGCGGCCCAGCAGGGCGCGGGGCAGCGGGAAGCGCTCGACGTCGCCGCCGACCGCCAGCTTCTCCAGCTCCGGCCCGCCGGGATAGGGCAGGCCCAGGCTCTTGGCGATCTTGTCGAAGGCTTCGCCGGCCGCGTCGTCGATGGTCGAGCCGAGACGCCGGCAGGCGCCGATCCCGGCGACGTCGAGCAACTGGCAGTGTCCGCCGCTGACCAGCAGCAGCAGGAAGGGGTAGGGAATGTCCGCGCCCAGACGGGCCGAGACCGCGTGGCCTTCCAGATGGTTCACCGCCACCAGCGGCAGGTCGCGGGCCAGGGCGACGGCCTTGCCGAAGCTCAGGCCCACCATCACCCCGCCGACCAGGCCCGGACCCGCAGTCGCGCCGACCCCGGTGATGTCGTCCCAGACAAGGCCGGCGTCGGTCAGGGCCCGCGCGACGATGCCGTCTATGGATTCCACATGCGCCCGGGCCGCGATCTCCGGCACCACGCCGCCATAGGGCGCGTGGTCGGCGATCTGGCTGTTGATCACGCTGGACAGCACCTCGACCCGGCCGTCGTCGCCCCGCCGCACCACGGCGGCGGCGGTTTCGTCACAGCTGGTTTCGATGCCCAGAACGGTCAGGGTTGTCATGCAGGTTGCGGCTCGGGGACCCCTCCTGTAGCAGCGGGGTCCGGTTTCTCCCCCGAGGTAACGTCCCCGCCGTGCCCCCGCAACAACCCATCCGGATCGGAACCCGCGGTTCGAAGCTCGCCCTGACGCAGAGCGGCATGATGCGCGACCGCATCGCCGCCGCGCTCGGCGCGCCGCCCGGGGCCTCCGCCGAGGAGATCGCGGCCTATGCTGTGCTGGTGGTGATCACGACCACCGGCGACCGCATCCAGGATCGGCGCCTGCTGGAAGTGGGCGGCAAGGCGCTGTTCACCAAGGAGATCGAGGAGGCCTTGCTGGACGGTCGGGTCGACGCCGCCGTCCACTCGATGAAGGATGTGCCGGCCGAGCAGCCGCCCGGCCTCTGCATCGCCGCCATCCCCGAGCGCGAGGACCCCCGCGACGCCTTTGTCTCGCTGAAGCACGACTCGATGGCTGACCTGCCCCCCGGCGCCCGGCTGGGCACGGCCTCGCTGCGGCGCCAGGCCCAGGCGCTGAACGGGCGGCCCGACCTCGAGGTCGTGCTGCTGCGGGGTAATGTCGATACCCGGCTGGCCAAGCTGGAGGCCGGCGAGGCCGACGCCATCCTGCTGGCCGCCTCGGGTCTCAACCGTCTTGGGCTGAGCGGCGTCGTGAAGAGCTACCTCGACCCGATCACGTTTCCACCCGCCCCTGGCCAGGGCGCCCTGGCGATCCAGACCCGCGCGGAGGACCGTGACGCGTCCTGGGCCGTCGCGCTGCGTTGCGCCGCGACCACTGTGGCGGTGGCGGCGGAGCGCGGCGCGCTGACGGCGCTCGAAGGCTCCTGCCGCACGCCGGTCGGGGCCCATGCGCGGCTGGAGAACGGGCGGCTGCTGCTGATCGTGGAAGCCCTGAGTCCCGACGGCCGGCAGCGTTTCCGGCGAGAGGGTTCCACGAGCCTTGATGTCGATCCGGAAGCCGAGGCCTACGGGCTGGGGCTGGCGGTCGGCGAAGATGTCCAGGCCGTCGGCGGCGACGCCATCGTCCTCAAGGATTGATCCCGGCAGTCGCCGGTAGCAGGGTGCGCGCCATGTCTTCGGGGGCTCAAAGGGTCTGGATCACGCGCGCCGAGCCGGGCGCCTCGGCGACGGCTGAGCGCGTGGCGGCCCTGGGCCACAGGCCGGTCGTGGCCCCGCTGCTGCGGATCGAACCGGTCGAGACGCCGCAGGTCGACCTGCGGGGTGTCGCCGCCCTGGCCTTCACCAGCGCCAACGGCGTCCGCGCCTTCGCCGCCGCCGAGCCCTCGCGGAGCCTCAAGGTCTTCACCGTGGGGGCAGGCACCGCCGCGGCGGCCAAGGCGGCGGGCTTTCGCCAGGTTCTGTCCGCCGACGGCGATGTGGCCGCGCTGGCCCAGCGCATCGCCGCCCGCAGGCTGGAGCTGGGCGATGGCGCGGTGCTCCACCCGGGCGCGGCCGAGCCCGCCGGGGACCTGGTCGGCGACCTCACGGCCGCCGGTATCCTGGCGCGGAGCCTCACCCTGTACGACTCGGTCGAGGTCGCCCCTGATCCGGCCTTCCTCGATGGCCTGGCCGACATCGACGTGGTGCTGGTCCAGTCGCCCCGGGCCGCGAAGGCCCTGGGACTGGCCCTGCGCAAGCGGGACGCCGCCCATCTCCGGATTCTGTGCCAGTCTCCGACGATCGCCCGCCCCCTGGCGCGCGCGAAAGTTCGTGAAGTCGTCAGAGCCCCGTTTCCGATCGAGGCGGCGCTGCTTAATCTGATCGCCAGAGGGCGATCCGAAATCGCTCGACCACCGCCAAAGGGGGCTGTGAAACACAGGCCATGACCACCGCGCCGGATCCCGCCGAGCTGACTCCGCCGACCGACCCGGCCCGCTATGGCCGCCGCCGCGCCTTCGGCGTCGCCTTCTGGGCGGTTCTGGCGCTGGTCGTGGTGGTGTTCGCCGTCGGCGTCGCCGGCGCGCGCCTGTGGCCCAGACTGTCGGGCGCCGCGCCCGCGACGCCGCCGACGGGCGTCCAGCCGGTTCTGACGTTGCCGGATCTGGGCCTGAACCGCCCCGCCGCGCCGCCGCCGCCGCCGCCGACCCCGCTCGCCTCGTCCGAGCCGTCCGCCGAGATCACCGCCCTGCAGGACCGGGTCGCCGCGCTGGAGGCGGGCCAGACCCGCACCGTCAACGCCGCCGCCGCCGCCCTTGCCGCCGCTTCGCTCGCCGAGGCCACGCAAGGCTCCGGGCCCTTCGACGCCGAACTGGCGGCCCTGGAGCGGCTCATGCCGCTGTCGGCCGAGGTCCGAGCCCTCAAGCCCTATGCCGAAAGCGGGGCGCCCAGCCGGGCGGCGCTTGCCGCCG
>JBIKTU010000377.1:0-3018 GCA_044347965.1 Caulobacter sp. | reverse complement strand
CCAGAGAGTCACGCTCGGTCTTGGCCTGCTCGGTCAGCTGGGCGAACCGCTCGGCGGCTTCATGGATGAGGGAGCGCAGCGCATCAGCGCCCCTGGAGGCGTGCTCGCCGACGTTGGCGGCCCCCTCGGTGGCCTGGACCATAAACTCGGCCAGCTGGGCCGAGCGGCTCTCGGCCATGGCCGCGAAGTCCTCCTGGTCGGAGCGCAGGGCGTGGGCGACCGTGACCAGAGCGGCGCGCTGCTGGGTCAGGCCCGCCTCGACGGTCCGCATCTGGTCGCCGACGCCGACGCCGGCGATCTCAAGGCGGGCGACCTGTCGCGCCAGGTCCTCGCCGGCGACTCGGGCGGCGTCGCTCGCCTCCCCGGCGGCGGCCGCGAGGTCGGCGGCGCGGGCGGCCAGGGCGGCCTCGGCCTCGCGCAGCTGCGTCTCGGCGAGATCGGACGCCTCGGCGACCATTCGCGCCTGCTGGGTGATCGAGTCGGCCACGGCGGTTGAGCGAGCGTCAAGCAGGCCGCTGAGTTCGTTCAGCTGCTCGCGTTCGGACCCCAGAGTGATCGACAGATCGGCCGCGGTGCGCGCCGACACGGCGGCCGCCTCGGTCAGGCGCCCGGTTTCCTCAGCCAGGGCCTGGCGGAGGGCCAGCATGGTCTCGCGCGCCTCGTGGGCGGCGCCGGCGGCGCTGTCGATCTGCAGCCGCACCGATTCGACGGCCGAGCCGGTCTCGATGGCGGCCATGGCCGCGGGGGCGAACATGCGCTGCGACAGGTCCTGCATTCGCCGGACCTCACTGGCCAGCTTCTGCCCCTGGCGCACGAAGTAGGCGGCGACCAGCACCAGCGCGGCGGGGCCGACGGCCAGAATGCCGAACAGGGCGACGGCCAGGGCGTCATTGTCGAGCGGCACGACGCGCCCGCGCCAACCCAGCATGAAGGCGACCGGCGCGGCGCCCCACAGGACGCAGACGAAGATGGCCGTGATCCAGACCGGCCAGCCGGAAGGTTCCTTCAGCGCGCGCGTGGTCGAGCCGATCACCGCGGGCGTCAGCGGCGGCTCGGCGTGCGGGGCGGCCGGGCGGGCCGGAGGCGGCGAGACCGACTCTGGCGCGGCCATTTCGACCGTGGGAGCCCGGACAATGTCGAGCTCCGCCTCGGGCGGGGCCTCCGGCGCGTTGTCTGTGGCGTGGGTGTCCAGGCGCGGTCCGGTCGTGGCCTGCGCCCCGTCTGACAGACGCGAGAAGTCGAAATGGGCGTCGCTCTTCCTGGACGTCATACGCGGAGTGAATCCTGCCCGGGACCGATGCCAAAGTTTGCCGCGCATGGTGTCAGCCCCGTCACCTCGCGCACGAGGTGAAACCTACCGGCGAAACTCGCGCGCGCAAAGAGGCTTGAAAGGTTTCGTTAACGTGCGGGAACGGACGAAGCGACGCAGGCCGCTCACACGGCGTGGCGTCGGGCCTTGCCGGCGGCCTGGGCCGCGTCCGGACAAGGGATGGCGACGGGCTGGGCGCGCTCGGCGACACGCTCGACCGTCGGCGGGGGATCGCGGGTCAGATCGACCTCGACGCCGAACTGCGCCAGCACGACGGCGGCGATCCACACCGCGGCGGCCATCAGGAATTCGGCGATGATCTGCAACGGGCCCTCCCCCGAAGTCATGCTCTCCATCTATGCCCTCGTCGAACGGCGTTCGCAATCAGACGGCGAATGAAGTTTTGGTCATGTTCGGGGGCGGCCGTCAGGCAGCGGACCGTCGGGCCCTCAACAGACGCAGGGCGAAGACCAGGCCGACCAGGGCCAGGGCGCTCATCGCCAGATAGCCGCGCGGGCCGACGGCATCGTACAGGGGTCCGCTGGCCAGGGTCGCCAGGCCGATGACCAGGCCGCCGGAAAAGGCCGAGCTGATCGTCTGGGCGGCGGAGGCGGAATGGGTCGGCGCCGACCGTTCGATGAGCTGCAGGCTGGCCATGAACACGGCCGCGAAGCTGAGCGCGTGAAGCCCCTGCAGCGGGAACAGCAGCCACAGCGGCGGCGAGGCGGCATAGGCCGCCCAGCGCACCACCGCCGCGATCCCGCCGATGATCACCAGCCCTTCGGGACCGATACGGCGGCGCCACGGTTCGAGGAACCACATGAAGGCGACCTCGACCGCGACGCCCGTCGCCCACAGGAGACCGATGGTCGCCTTCGGCAGCCCCTGTGCGGTCCAGAGGATGGCCGAGAAGGCGTAGTAGAAGGCGTGGGTGGCCTGGATCAGCCCGGTCGCGACCACCGCCAGCATGAAGGGCCGGTTGCGCACCAGGTCCGAGATGCCGCGCCAGCGGTCTCTTCGGCCGGGCCGCTCGCCGCCCTCGTGCACCGGGTCGGGCGGCAGCAGGAACCGGGCCGCCACGCCGGCGCCCGCCGCGGCCAGCGCCGTCCAGATCAGGATCAGATCCGGCCGCACCCAGGCCAGCAGCGCGCCCATGCCGACGTTGGCGGCGACGAAGGCGACCGACCCCAGACCGCGGGCATGACCATAGTTGAAGCCCTCGAGACGGGCCCGCTTCATCGCCAGCACGTCGGCCAGCGGAATGACCGTGGACAGGCAGGACGCCGCCGCGACCCAGCAGACCAGCCATATCCAGAAGCCCTGGGTCGCCCCGATCAGGGCGTAGAACAGGCCCGCCGCGAGGCCGAACAGGATGATCGGCGAGCGCCGCAGGACAAAGCCGTCGGCCCAGACGGCCATGGCAGGTGTCACCACGATCCGCGCCAGCATCGGCGCCGCCAGGATCAGGCCGATCTGGGCGCCGGTCAGGCCGTGGGCTTTGAACCACAGCGGCATGTAGGGCAGGCTGACGCCCGTACCCACGAACACCGCGCAGTAGAACAGGCCGAGCTGGATGGCGCGAGGCATGACCTGCGCTAACAGAGTCGAGGGCAAGATGCACTCGGGCGAGGCCGTCGAGACGACGGCGCCATACCCCCCTTTCGTTGGTCGCCGACGGTCGGCATCGCGACCAGGCTGAGGGTCCAAGC
>JBIKTU010000024.1:0-10637 GCA_044347965.1 Caulobacter sp. | reverse complement strand
CGCAGGGGTCGCCCGAGGTGGTGAAGCCGGTCTGGCCCGCCAGGAACAGCTCGAACAGCGCCGGGGCGCGGAACGAGGTGCCGCGGGTGGCGCGGAACCGCCAGGACGGAGTGATCTGCCAGTTGACGCCGACCTTGTAGGTCGAACCGTCGCCGTAGCTTTCGTAGTCGGTGTAACGGCCCGAGATGTTGGCCGTCAGCGACTCGATGCCCGGCAGGCCGCGCGCGATCGGAATTTCGAACTCGGCGTAGGCTTCCGAAACGGTGTCGTCGCCGGCGGTGATGCCGCTGGTGCTGAAGCCCCAGTAGTTCTGGGACCGGGCATTGGCGCCCGGCGTGTCGTTGATCTTGTCCTTGCGGTAGACGACGCCCGCCGCGGCGCCGATCGGACCGGCCGGCAGATCGAACAGTTCACCGGAGATCGAGCCTTCGAACATCACCTGGTCGTAGGTCGTCTTGCCCTCTTCGCGGCCGGTCAGGAAGGCCAGCTCGGCGGCGTTGAAGTCACCGGCGAGAACGCGGGGGCTGAACCACGGCACGCCGCCCGGCAGGGAGGCGCAGCTGAAGCCGGACTTGTTGCCGAGGAAGGGCGTATTGGTGCAGGCGACGCCGGAGTCGGTCGTGGCGTACACGCGGTCCTGATAGGTGAAGTCCTGCGCATAGGTCGCTTCGGAGCGGCCCGCCATCACATAGGCGTCCCAGTCCCAGCCATCCAGCAGGCCGGAGCCGAACGAACCGCGCAGACCACCGACGGCGCGGGCGTAGTCGACCGTCTGCTCGAAGTTCGAGGGCAGGATGATCAGCGGGATCGCGTCGCCGCTGGCGCCCAGGCCATGGGCGACGAGCCCGGCGCCGACGGTGTTGTTCGGGTTCGTACGAGCGACGGTCTCGAAGATGTAGCGGTAGGAGTCGACCTCGTCTTCGCGACGGTTGAACAGCAGTTCGCCGTAGACTTCGGTGGTCGGCGTCAGGTCAAAACCGCCGGTGAAGTAGAGCGAGGTCCGCTTGATCGGCGAGATCACGTGCGTGTTGTCGTAGGCCTCATTGTCGTAGTTGGCGTACGGGTAGGTCTGCGGCTGGCCGGCGCGGGCGGCGCGGACCCAGTCAGGCAGTTGCGTGCGCAGGCCCAGGGCCGCGGCCGAGTAGCCTCCCGGAGGGGCGCCGGCCAGGGTCGGGTCGTACTGGAAGATGCCGCCGTAGACGTCAGCCGCCTGCCACGCATTGTTTATGGCGTTGTAGCACTTGAACTTGCCGGTATCGAGATCGATGAAGTCGGCGCGGGCGCCCGTCGTCGGATTGACATAGTAGTCCATGGCGCAGGCCGTGTCGTCGCGCTCTTTGATGCGCAGGCCCTTCTGGTCGTAGTAGCTGGCGCTGGCGCTCAGGTAACCACGGTCGAACACCTTGCCCCAGGTGGCGGCCAGCTGGAACACTTCACCGCCCTGTTCGGCGGGAACGCGACCGAACACGTCCAGCTCGAGGCCGTCGGTGGAGGTCTTGGTGATGTAGTTGACCACGCCGGCGACGGCGTCGGAGCCGTAGATCGACGAGGCGCCGTCCTTCAGAATTTCGACGCGGTCGATGATGGTCGAGGGGATGACGTTCAGGTCGGCCGGGCCGACCGTGCCGCCGGAGCCCGAGGGCGGCAGGCGACGGCCGTTGACGAGAACCAGCGTGCGCTCGGCGCCGAGGCCGCGCAGCGAGATGGTGTTTACGTTCGTGCCGCCGGTGATCAGGTAGCCGCCGAGCAGCGAGTTGGCCTGGAACGAACCGGACGCGACGGACGACGACTGGATGATCTCGGCTGTGTCGACGAGGCCCTCGAGGACCGACTGCTCGGACGTGATGACCTGGATCGGCGCGGCGCTGGTGAAGTCGCTGCGCTTGATGCGCGACCCGGTGACGACCAGGGCTTCGACTTCGGCTTCTTCGTCGGACGCTTCGGTTTCCGCGGGAGCGGTCTGAGCGAACGACGCGGTCGGCGCGGTGGCGACAACCATGGCCGCGAGACCGGCGATGACGGTCGTCCCCATCAGGAACTTGCGATCAAGCATTTAACTACTACCCCCTAAAGGAAAAATCAGCCGAACGGACATCGTGGAGTCGGTTTGCCCCGATCCTGTGAGTCCCCTTGGGCTTACAGTAGCAGCCCGGACCGATGCGGCAAGGAAGGACCGCGTTTACGACAGGTTCTTGCCCCGATCCGTTACAATATCGCCACAGTTGCCCGGTCGGACGGCGTTCAGGCCGCAGTTGGCGCCCGTGCGGGGGCGCGCGAGGGGTTGGCGAAACGCCATTCTCCGCTACGGTGGAGGTAATGCGCTTCTTTTGAGCGTAAACCGCATTGCGCATGGCGGACCCGACGGTCCCGCGGCGGCGCAGGCAGCCAAGACACCCGCGAGGACACAGTGAAACTAAGTTGGAGACATTTCCCGATCGCCGCGTTGATCGCCGCGATCAGCCTGACTTCGGCGCCGGCCAGTCTCGCCCGGCAGGCCCCCGTGCAGATTCCGACCGCGGAAGACTTCGGCCGCCAGGCCGCGATCCGCAACGTCTCGATCTCGCCTGACGGTCAGCACATCGCCGCCGTCACCTCGCCGGACGGCAAGGAGACCGTGGTGTCGATCTGGCGCACCGCCGCGC
Source organism: Caulobacter sp. (assembly GCA_044347965.1). GTDB lineage: Bacteria > Pseudomonadota > Alphaproteobacteria > Caulobacterales > Caulobacteraceae > Caulobacter. The sequence continues at coordinate 7,995 of JBIKTU010000024.1, read as the reverse complement.
CCGGCGAAGCACCCAAGACCCTGGGCGCCTCGGCCCCGAACGTCATCCAGAGCGTGCAGTTCATCAAGAACGACCGCGTCGCCGTGGTCGTGCGCCAGACCTACACGCAGAGCACGACCAAGACCCACGTCTTCCGCCTGTTCATCGTCGACTTCGACGGCAAGAAGTGGATGAACGCGCTGGGCGGCGACAACCAGAACGAGTTCATCGCGGCCAACGTCATCGACACCCTGCCGACCGATCCGAAGAACATCCTCGTTCAGGCGCGCGACGGTATCTACAAGCTCGACATCTACACGGGCCGCTCCGGTCGCGTCTTTGCCGCGTCCGACAAGTTCGGCGGCGAGCTGATCGACCTGAAGGGCGAGGTTCGCGCCCGTCAGTCCGTCGATTTCGAGAACGGCAAGGTCTACATCGCCCAGTGGATCCGCAATCCGCGGACCAATGAGTGGGAAGAGCACTTCCGCTGGTTCGCCGCCGACCGCGAGCCCCGCGAGATCGTCGGCTTCACCGCCGATCCCAACATCATCTATGTCCAGAGCAGCGCCGGCCGCGACAAATCGGTTCTCTACGAATACGACATCGACGCCCGCAAGGAAGTCGAGGCGATCTTCGAGACCAAGCTGTTCGACGCCGGCGGCGTGATCCAGTCCCGGGCCCCGGGCGACTACGGTCGCCTGCTCGGCTTCACGTTCGAGGGTGAAGTCAGCCGCCAGTACTGGGTTGATCCGAAGATGGACGCCCTGACCAAGGGCCTGCGCAAGGCGCTGGGCGTCACCACCGTGCCGGTGGCCTGGACCGACATCGCCACCGGCGAACGGGCCCGGTTCTCCACCGCCGACGGCGCTGATGTTCGCATGAACAGCTGGTCCGACGACCTGACCAAGGCCATCGTCGTCAAGACCGGCCCTTCGCAACCGCCGGAATTCTACCTGCTGTCGGACGGCAAGCTGACGCTGCTGGGCCGCTCGGCGCCGTGGATGAACACCGCCGCCCTGGGCGACACCCGCCTGGTGCAGTACGCCGCCCGCGACGGCCTGATGATCCCGGCCTTCCTGACCACGCCGAAGAAGGAAATCTACGGCGCCGGTCCCTTCCCGACCATCATCCTGCCGCACGGCGGACCCTGGGCCCGGGACGACATGGGCTGGGACAGCTCCGGCTGGGTCCAGTACTTCGCCGCCCGCGGCTACGTCGTACTGCAGCCGCAGTTCCGCGGCTCGCAGGGCTGGGGTCAGAAGCTGTGGCGCGCCGGCGATGCCGAGTGGGGCCAGAAGATGCAGGACGACAAGGACGACGGCGCCAAGTGGCTGATCAGCCAGGGCATCGCCGCGCCTGACCGCGTCGCCATGCACGGCTACTCCTACGGCGGCTACTCGGCCATGGCGGCCGCGGTGCGGCCCAACGGCATCTACCAGTGCGCCGTCGCCGGCGCCGGCGTGGCCTCGATCGAGAAGTTCCGCGAGATCGTCAACCAGAGCCGGATCCTGCGCGAGCTGCAGCGGCCGACGATCAACGGTCTGTCGCCGTTCGAGAAGGCGTCGACGGTCTCGATCCCGATCTTCCTCTACCACGGGGACCGGGACGTGACCGTGCCGATCAGCGAGTCGGAGCGCTTCGTCGCCATCCTGAAATCGACCGGCAAGTCGTACCGCTACCTGCCGATCAAGGACATGGGCCACCAGTACAACCGCTGGGAAGTCGGCCAGACCGCCGAGGTTCTGAAGGCGATCGACTCCTACCTGACCACCGAATGCGGACCGGGCGGCCTCTAGGCCCCACCTGCTTCAAAGCCGACGAGGAGGGCGCGGATCCGCAGGGGTCCGCGCCCTTTTCCGTTCAGCCGGCGGTGTTATCGGTTCGCCCGAACTGGCCGGACCGGAACTTCACCAGCCGCTCGCGGAAGTTCAGCTCGATCGAGTCGAAGTGGCGCATGACGTCCACCCCGATCAGCAGGGCAGGCCGTGCGTCCAGGTCCCAGATGCGGAAGGTGTGCAGGTCGGCGAAGACGCAGGTCATGTTGCCCAGCCGCACGCCGCCCAGCCGCAGCGGCGGGACAGTCGCGATCTGCCCCGACACCAGCTGACCGGTGGCGCTGACCAGCTCCACCTGCGCCAGCCTGTCGGCCATGGCGCCCTTGCCCAGCAGCGCATCGCGCAGCGCCGGGTTGCCGACCGTGTTCTCCGCCCCGGAATCAAGGAAGGCGGTGAGCTTCACGCCGCCGATCTCGGCGTCGACAATGGTCAGCTGACCGAAGCGGTGGCGGGCCTGAACCGTGATGGCGTCCGCGGCGTCACGGCCGATCCGGGGCACGACGGCGAAGTTGCGCGGGTCTTCGCCGGCGAGGAGCGAGAAGATCTGGCCCTTGAAGTCCAGGATCGCCCGCCGGCCCGGCATGACATCGACGCCCAGCAGGCCGTCGGCGCCGAGAAACTGTCTGTCCAGCACCGGCATCGACACCCGGCGCGACACCAGGCCCCCGATCGTCAGCGTCTGGACCCGGATCGTCGGTGACGGCAGGACGCCGGCGATGCCGTGCACCATGGCCCGGCCGGTCACCGGCAGCCCCAGGGCCGTCGCGACCTCGGTCGACAGCACCGACCGGTTCGCCCCGGTATCGACCACGAAGCGGTAAGGGCCGGATCCGTTGATCATCACGGCGACCGTCATCCGGCTGACAGCGTCGAAGGTGGTGCGCACCGCCGCGTCGCCCTCGGCCGCCGTCATGGCGCCGGGCGGCAGGGCGCTGATCAGATTGACCTGAACGATGTCGCGCTCGCGCACCGCCGCCGTCGCGCACCCGGCCAAGGGCAGGGCCGCGATGCCGGCCATCACCGCGCGTCTGGTGGCCTGATCGTTCATGAGGCGCGCCTCCTGGCCGGACGCCTCGCGCTTCCGGTCCCGCAGGGTGAAGGTTAGCCGCGCCGGTCCCGGTCTGCCTAGACCGGGTCGCCGGATCATCCGGACAACGAAAAAGGGCGGCGGAGCTTTCGCTCCGCCGCCCAATTCTCTCAAGCGTCGCCGGGTTTAGAAGCGCAGCTTGATCTGGCCGAAGGCGCGGCGGCCGATGACGTCGTAGGTCGACGGATCGGTGCCGGACTGCGCATTCGGGCCGTACAGACGGGGCAGCTGGTCAGCGAGGTTGTTGATGCCCAGCTTGACTTCGATGTTGTCGTTCACACCCCAGGTCACGTCGATGTCCGTGTACCAGGTCGCGGGGACGTTCTCGGTGACGCCCGGGATCAGCAGCGAGGTTTCACCCGGGAACTGGGCGAACTGGCGGTTATCCATGGAGTCGATGTAGCGGACGCGGGCGCCGATGGCGAGGTCGCCGAACGGCAGGTCGCTCATGGCCCAGCGGGTGTTGAACACGCCTTTCCATTCCGGGAAGCTCGTACCGAGACCAGCGCCGAAGTAGGTGATGGTGCCCGTGTAGTCGACTTCCGGCAGGAAGTCCTTGTCGGCCTGGGTGTACTCAAGCACGTTCGTCAGGATCAGGTTGGCCTGAACCGAGCCCATCCAGGACGGAAGGCCCAGCCATTCCCAGTCGAAGCCATAGTCGATCTGGTAATCGACACCCGAGGTGTTGATCGAGCCGCCATTTTCACCCGGGAAGCGCTGCTGGGCGTCGGGACCGTCGATCCGCGAGCCACCGGCCAGGTTGCCGCCAACCCGCTTGATAGCCGCACAGCTCGCATAGGTCGGGCTGTAGGTCGGGTTGGTGCCGTAGTAGTTGTAGCAGTCGGCCAGCAGGTTGTTGGTGTCGATCGACAGGATCGGGTCGGTGACCTCGATCTGATAGTAGTCGACCGTACCGCGCAGGCGGCTGAGCCACTGGTTCTCGAACGGCGAGTTGAGGACCAGGCCGAGGGTCAGGGTGTTGGCCTTTTCCGGCGCCAGGTTGGTGTTGCCCGACAGGGCAATGTTCAGCTGGCCGGCCGGGGGGGTGGTCGCACCGGTCACCGCAACGCCCTGCGAGATGCAGAGTCCGCGGAAGGTGCCAGCCCCGCTGGCTGTGCTGGCCTGCCAGGCCTGGGACTGGGTGACGCAGGGGTCGAAGATCTGCGGCGCGCTGGCGCTGGAGGCGAACAGTTCACCGAAGTTCGGCTCACGAACCGAGCGCTGGAACGAAGCGCGGACGCGGGCGTAGTCGACCGGACCCCAGGTCATTTCGGCCTTGTAGGCCGCCGAACCGCGCGAGTCGCGGCCGATCTGCTTCAGCTTGTCTTCGAATTCCGACCAGCTGTAGCGGGCGCCGAGCGACAGTTCCAGGGTCTGGGCCCAGGGCAGGTCCTTGGCCAGCGGGATCAGCGCTTCACCGAAGATGTCGTAGAAAGCGTTGGTGCCGGCATCGGGATCACCGACGTTGAAGCCCGAGAACGGACCGGGGCTGGACAGGTAGCGAGAGCTGTACTCGAAGCCACGGTACTCGCCGCCGAAGACGACCTGCAGGTCGCCGGCCGGAAGTTCCATCACCGTGCCGCTGACGAAGGCCTGGGCGATCGACTGCTCCAGCGCCGTCTTCTGAGACACCGGCGATTCCAGGTAGGCGCGGCAGGTCGCCGAGGTGGGGCGATCGCCGAAGAAGTCGTTGGTCGCGCAGGCGGTGTTGCCATTCGGCGACTGCGTCGGGTGAGCCAGGATGTCCTGCAGACGCTGGGTGTCGATGTTGCCGAACTGGGTCAGGTCGATCTCGGTCCGACCCTGCGACGCATAAGCCTCAAAGGCGAAGTTGTCGCCGAGCGGCACCTTCACGCCCGCCAAGTACTGGACGACGGTGTTCTGGTACTGCGACAGGCGCGGGCCGAAGCCGAGCGGACGGAAGCCGAAGCGGAACGGCTCGGTCGCGCCCGAACCCACGATGAGGGGGTCATCGCCGGTACGCGAGGCCAGCAGGAACGCCAGGTTGGGCGAGATGAACGGGTTCGTGACCGGCACGAGCAGGTTGGTGCCGACGTTTTGGCCCGGCGTGACGAGCGCCGACTTGACCTGGAAGGTATCGGTCGAGGTCAGCGAGGCGATGCGGACGGTCGGGAGCGGCGTGGGCGCCAGCGCTTGAGCGGCGGTGTACTCGGTCCAACCGATATTGGCGAAGAACTCGACGCCATTGTCCAGCTCGTAGTTGATCTTCGCCATGAACGAGTAACGATCCAGCGGGAGCGTCAGCAGGTTGATGGAGTCGAAATTGTAGCTGTAGAAGTTCGGGTAGAAGCGCTGGTTGACCGAAACGTCGATGGGGTATTTGTAGTTTTCAACGTTCAGCGTGGTGGGACTGGCCGAAGTACCGGCGAAGAACAGCGTGCCGTCGAGGTTCCAGCCGATCGTGCCCGAAGAGGAAGTAACATTGCCGGGCGCGACGCCGTAAGTGGCGAACAGCGCCTGGATGGCCGAGGTCGGAATCGCGTTCGTAGAATCCCAGCGCAACGCACCTTCCGGCGGCGTCGGCGTGGTCGAGGTCGCATAGGCGGAGAACGGGCGGGCGCCCTTCACAACGGGCTCGCGGTAGGAGCGGTCAAGCGCGATGACCGCGTTGCCCTTGCCGTCAGCGAAGTTGCCGCCGAGGACCAGCGAAACCTGGTACTCGGGCGAGTCCTGATATTCGAGCGAGTCGGTGTAGCCGACGCGGAAGTCGACGCCCTCGAAGTTGTCCTTCAGCTTCATGTTTACGACGCCGGCGATGGCGTCAGCGCCGTAGGTCGCGCCGGCGCCGCCGGTGATGACTTCGACGTTGGCGATCAGGGCCTGCGGGATCGTGTTCACGTCCACCGTCAGGGCGTTCGAGGACACCATCGGGCGACGGCCGTCGATCAGGACCAGGTTGCGGTTGGCGCCCAGACCCCGAAGGTCGACGTTGGCGCGACCGGCGTTGCCCGGGTTGTTCGAGGTCGTGGTGCCCGCCGGGTTAATCTGCGGCAGGGTGTTGAGGTAGGTGTCGAGCGTGACGTCGGCGTTGGCGACGATCTGCTCGCCGGTCACAGTCGTGATCGGGCTGTTGGCGACATAGTCCTGACGGGCGATGCGCGACCCGGTGACGACGACGGCTTCAACTTCCGTCGAGTCTTCCTGCGCGAGCGCGGGACTGGCGGTGGCGATGGCGGCGACGGCCGCACCGCAGATGATGGTGGACGCCAGCAGGCGGCCGCGCGTGGTTTGGAGCCTCAAGATATTTCCCTCCGGATCAGCGCCGTCCGGGTCTCGGACGCGCCCCCTCAAGTCTGGACAAATTGCTTCCGGCGCACACGGCGCACGGCTGATGATGATCCTTGCCCCCTGCCTGAACACCGGTCAACGAGCATTGCAGGTCGGTAATGCGAACGACGCAAGATTGTCGCACTTTGGCAACAGCGTGTTCAACCGAAGGCAATTGCGACGCGGATTGCCCCGCGAAAACGCACCGGCGACGCGCCTTCGGCGCACCGATTCGCTTCTGGAGGGAAGTTCGCCGCGCCCCCGCGCCTTACTTTACGCAGAGCCAGCGCGTTCGGTGGTGATCAGACAGATTATCGACCCAGCCGGTGATCTTCGGACTGACCAGATTCTTGTTGATCAGATAGTAGACCGGCGCGATCGGGGCGTCCTCGAGCATCAGTTGCTCGGCCTGGGCCATGTAGTCGGCTCGCTTGACGGGGTCGGGCTCGTTGTCGGCCCGTTCCATCAGGGCGTCGAACGCGGGACTGTTGTAGTCGCCGTAGTTCTGGGGGCCATACCAGGATCGTTGCAGGTCCAGGAAGCTGGTGGCGTCGTTGTAGTCGGCGACCCACCCCGCGTCGGCGACCTGGAAGGCGCGGGCGCGGTAGTCGGCGTAGGCGATCTGGGTTTCCTGCTGCGCCAGCGTGACCTCCACCCCGATCATCTTCCAGTCGGCCTGGACGGCGGGCATGTAGAGCATGGGATCGGGTGAGTTGCGGTGCTTGATCTCGACCTTCAGCGGCTTGCCCGGGCCATAGCCCGCCGCGGCCAGCAGCTTGCGCGCCTCGGCCTGGCGGCGCTCCAGCGGCCAGTCGAACCAGTAGGGCGGCCTGGCGGCGCGGTAGTTGGCGACTCCCGGCGGCACCATGGTCAGGGCCGGAGACTGGCCGCCCCGGAACAGTTTCTCGGTGATGAAGTCGCGGTCGATCGACATGGCCAGGGCCTGGCGCACGCGACGGTCGCGGAACGGCGGATAGCCGCTCTTGGGTCCGTTGTTGAAGGCGAGGTAGGTGACGCCCAGGTAGGTGTTGGTCCGCACGTAGCCGGGCATCTTTTCCCGAAGGAAGGCGATGCGGTTCGACTGCATGTCGGTGTTCAGGTCCAGTTCGCCGCTGGCGACCCGGCGCTCGGCGGAGATGGCGTCGGAGGTCGGATAGAAGCGAACCTCGTCGACGCAGACCTTGTCCGCTTCGAAGAAGCGCGGGTTCTTCACCGTCTTCAGGTGGTCGCCCAGTTTCCAGTCGACCAGCATGTAGGGTCCGTTGCTGACCATCTTGCCAGGCCGGACCCAGGAAGGCCCTTCCCGCTCCACCACATGTTTGGGCACAGGATAGAGGATGTGGTGCTTGGTCAGCTCCGGCAGGAAGGCGGCCGGATTATTGAGTTCGATTTGCAGCGTCCGGGGATCGAGGGCGCGCACGCCGAGCGATTCGAGCGGCGCCTTGCCCTCGTTGATCGCCTGGCCGCCCTTGATGATGAAGATCAGCGAGGCGTACTCGGACGCCGTTTTCGGATCGAGCACCCGCCGCAGCGAAAAGACGAAGTCGTCGGCCGTGACCGGAACGCCGTCCGACCAGTAGGATTCGCGCAGATGGAAGGTCCAGGTCAGACCGTCGGCGCTGACCTCCCAGCGCTCCGCCACGCCCGGCATCGTCGAGCCGTCGGCGGCCGACTGGGTCAGCCCCATGAACAGGTCACTCTGGATGCGGTCTTCCCACACGCCGGTCGAGGTATGGGGGTCCAGCGTCGCCGGCTCGGTGCCGTTGCCGTACATCAGGCAGACCTTGCCCTCGGGACAGGGCGGTC
>JBIKTU010000376.1:0-3022 GCA_044347965.1 Caulobacter sp. | reverse complement strand
CGTCGCCGCCGCGACCGCCGTGATCGGCGCCCTGTTCATCCGCGAAATGAAGGGGGCCGACATCGAGGCCTGAGACCCCCGTTCGGGGGGCGCGGGCCAGTTGCACATCTTCTTCACTTGCCAGGATGCGGAACCAGGATCACGGTTCCGTGAGCACGGTCATGGAGACTTCGGCATGCGCATCCCTCACCTGGCGGTCGTCATCGGCGCGCCCCTTCTGCTGCTCGGCGGTTGCGCCACCCTGAACGAGGACCAGTGCCGGGCCGGCGACTGGAACGGCATCGGCTACACCGACGGCGCCAACGGCTACACCCCGGGTCGCTTCGGCGACCATGTGAAGGCCTGCGAGAAATTCGGCATCCTGCCGGACCAGTCGCTCTATCTGCAGGGCCGCGAGCGCGGACTGCCGGTCTACTGCACCCTGGAGCGCGGCTTCCTGACCGGTCGGCGCGGAAATTCCTACCAGGGCGTCTGCCCGGCGCCGCTGGAGCCCCGGTTCCTGAGCGGCTACGCCGACGGTCGGGTAGTCTGGGACGCCCAGCAGCGCATCGACCGCGCCGAGAGCGACATCAACAACGCCCAGAGCCGCTGGAACGACGCCGACAGCCGCCTGCGCGAGGAGGAGCGGCGCCTCGCCGATCCCGCTACGCCCGACAACGTCAAGCCGGCCATCCGGGAAGCGCTCAAGCGCCTGCGCGACGACCGCCGCCAGGCCGACAGCGACCTCAGCGACGCCCGCTTCCGCCGCGACGACGCCGAACGCGAGATGAACCAGCTGCGCTACCGCTTCGGCCCGACCTACGGGACGTGGTGAGGGGGCGGCTAGGCTCGCGCTGACGTCATCAGGAAGACCAGGAAGTCCTTCCTGAGGTCTCCAGGCAACGCGTCCGTCTTGCTGATGGCGAGTTCGGCCTGCTCGATGAGATTCAGCGCGTCAGACCGGCTCATGTTGCCGGTTGGGTCGTAGTCTGCCCAGTGTCGCCGCTCCTGGAGTGTCGCAAACGCGGTCGCGATATCCCGCAGATCCTGTGGCGGCATCGGCATTCCAAGAGCTGTTCGCGCCTTGTCGCCAAGTGTCGGCTTGTCGAGCAGTTCGGAGACCTGCCGCATCCGTCCATGATCAAACGCGCGATAGATGACGGCGTATCTGGGTCGCGCCTTGCTTCGAGCCCCAACGAGAGTATCCGCCGCACACCGCACCAGATGATGGAACAGGGCGTAGTAGGCGGTGGAGATTGCTCGCCTGATCGCCGTCTGGCTCGGCCTTCCCCTACGGGTGACCGACTCTTCGGCGATCACGAGCAACCGCCGAGCCTCGATCATTTATCCCGTTTGTCCCATTCGCCTGCGGCAAACATCAGCAGGACTGGATAGCGATCGTCGCCGACACCGATCAACTCATCGCGTATGCGCTGGGAGAGCCTTAGTCGAAGCTGCGGCCAGCCTGAATCGTGCGGGTGAGCATCCACCTTCAGGCGAATGACGAGCGACGCGGGGCCATCGCTCACCACACCTTCGGCAACGTCGGCGTCAGTGACCTTGACCTGCGACTGGAACGACCTGACGGAGTCCAGCACAAGATCGCGAACAGTTGCAGCCTCAACCATTTCCATACTCATGGTTGTACTGCAAACCGTGCGACACGTGAACCCTACTCAGCCGCCGCCCGGCTGACGCCGATCTTGGCGTCCAGTTCGCCGGCGGCGTAGCGCTTGGCCATCTGGGCGGTCGACAGCGGCTTGATCTTCGACGCCTGGCCGTCGGCCCAGAACTCCTTGAAGCGCTGCTCGCAGACCTTGCGCATCGCTTCCTTGGCGGGCTTGAGGTAGGCGCGCGGGTCGAACTCGCCCGGCTTCTCGGCCATCAGCTTGCGGATGGCGCCGGTGATGGCCATGCGGTTGTCGGTGTCGATGTTGATCTTGCGCACGCCGTGCTTGATGCCGCGCTGGATCTCTTCCACCGGCACGCCCCAGGTCTGGGGCATGGCGCCGCCGTACTGGTTGATGATGTCCTGCAGGTCCTGCGGCACCGAGGAGGAGCCGTGCATCACCAGGTGGGTGTTGGGCAGGCGGCGGTGGATCTCCTCGATCACGTTCATGGCCAGCACGTCGCCGTCCGGCTTGCGGCTGAACTTGTAGGCGCCATGGCTGGTGCCCATGGCGATGGCCAGGGCGTCGACCTGGGTCTCGCGCACGAAGTCGACGGCCTGGTCAGGGTCGGTCAGCAGGGCCGAGTGGTCCAGCTTGCCCTCGAAGCCGTGGCCGTCCTCGGCCTCGCCCATGCCGGTCTCGAGCGAGCCCAGCACGCCCAGCTCGCCCTCGACCGACACGCCGCAGCTGTGGGCCATCTGGACGACGCGGCGGGTGACGTCGACGTTGTAGTCGTAGTCGGCCGGCGTCTTGGCGTCTTCCTTCAGCGAGCCGTCCATCATCACCGAGGTGAAGCCGTACTGGATCGCCGTGGCGCAGGTGGCCGGGCCGTTGCCGTGGTCCTGGTGCATGCAGACCGGGATGTTGGGATAGATCTCGACCAGGGCGTCGATCATGCGCGCCAGCATGATGTCGTTGGCGTAGCTGCGGGCCCCGCGCGAGGCCTGGATGATCACCGGCGCGTCACAGGCCTCGGCCGCCTCCATGATGGCCAGGCCCTGCTCCATGTTGTTGATGTTGAAGGCGGGCAGGCCGTAGTCGTTCTCGGCGGCGTGGTCGAGAAGCTGTCGGAGGGTGATGCGGGCCACGGTCGGACTCTCTTGCGCTGATATTGTTCTGGGTTTTGTGGGCGTCTTAGCACCGGATCACGGAAACGTCAGCCCGTGGCGAGTGGGTACCGGGGCTGCGCCGCAGCAATTCAACCCGTCATGGCCCGACTTGTTCGGGCCACCCATGAACACCGAAGTTGCCGTGCGTCCTTCGACACGCCGCTGCGCGGCTGCTCAGGATGACAAAGCTGGAAGGCTCTCCATTCAAGTCATGCTGAGCAGCGCTCGAAGAGCGCGTGTCGAAGCATGCAGATGGCCGGCCGG
>JBIKTU010000375.1:0-3026 GCA_044347965.1 Caulobacter sp. | reverse complement strand
GCCCCCGCCGCCGGGATGAAATACGTCCCGCGTCTCGTCTGAAGGGATGAAAATGGGCAAGGACGCCCCGTCCGCACCGCTGACTCTCGACGCCGTTCGCGCGCGCATTGACGCCGTGGACGCCGAGCTGCTGCGGCTGGTCGGAGAGCGGGCCTCCCTGGCAAAGGCGGTGGCCGAGGCCAAGCGCGCGGCCGGCGACGGCGGCAAGTTCGGACTGCGCCCGGCCCGCGAGGCCCAGATCGTCCGCAAGATCCTCGCCGCCAGGGATCCGGCCGCCTCCGACGCCCTGGTCGTGCGCATCTGGCGCGAGATCATGGCCGACAGCCTCAGCCAGCAGGGTCCGTTCCACCTCTCGGTCTGGGGCGGCAAGCTGGAGAGCCGCGCCGTCGAGCTGACGCGACTGCGCTTCGGCGCCGCGCCGAAACTGGCGCTGGCCGCCAGACCCGAAGACGCCCTGGCCGCCGCCCGCACGCCCGGCGGCGTCGCCGTCCTGGCTCTGACGACCGACTCCAGCTGGTGGGGCCGGCTGCTGGCCGAGCCGACGCTGAAGGTGTTCGCCACCCTGCCCTGCCTGACCGTCTGGGGACCGACCTCCGCCGTGGCCGTGGCCGAGGTCGAGATCGCTCCCACCGGCGCCGACCAGACCCTGTGGGTCACCGACGCCGCCGACATCGGCAAGACCGTCGAAGCCTTGAGCCGCGACGGCGTCGCCGCCGCACCGCTGGTGCAGCACGGCGGCCTGACCCTTTACGCCCTCGCCGGCTATTACCAGCACCACGACGCCAGGCTGCTCCGCGCGCCCGGGCAGCTGAATGGCGTCATCGGCGCGGCCCCCGAACCCTTCGACCTTTAGACCGGCTCCGTATAAGAAGCCGGTTCCTCCCAGATCCGGACTTCTCGCATGACCGCCCAGACCCCCGATCGCTTCAAGGCCGACCGGCCCGTTCCCAAGCCCGGCATCGTCGAGATCGAGGCCTACAAGCCCGGCAAGGCCAAGGCCGAGGGCGTCGAAAACCCGATCAAGCTGTCGGCCAATGAGAACATCCTCGGCGGTTCGCCCAGGGCGCAGGAGGCCTTCGCCGGCGCGATCGGCAAGCTGGCGATTTACCCCGACCCCCGCACGACCATCGTGCGCGAGGCGATCGCCGCCAGGTACGACCTGGAGCCGGAGCGCCTGCTGTTCGGCTGCGGCTCGGACGAGGTGTTCCAGCTGCTGTGCCAGACCTTCCTCGAGCCCGGCGACAACATGGTCCAGCCGGCCCACGGCTTCGCCGCCTGGGCCATCGGCGCCCGCGCCTGCGGGGCGGAAATCCGCAATGCGCCGGAGAAGGACCTGCACGTCGACGTCGACGCCATCCTCGAACAGGTCGACGAACGCACCCGCCTGGTCTTTGTCGCCAACCCTGCCAACCCGACGGGCACCTGGATCCCGTTCAGCGAGATCCGCCGCCTGCACGAGGCCCTGCCGCCGTCGGTGGTGCTGGTGCTGGACGGGGCCTATGCCGAGTTCCAGACCGGCGCCGCCACGACCGAGGACTTCGACCTGGCCCGGCGCGAGCGCAACGTGGTGGTCACCCGCACCTTCTCCAAGATCTACGGCCTCGCCGCCCTGCGGGTGGGCTGGGGCTATCTGCCGCTGGAGATGACCCAGGCCGTCGACCGCATCCGCCTGCCCTTCAACGTCAACATCCCGGCCCAGCTGGCCGCCGTCGCCGCGCTGGGCGATGACGACTTCCGGCAACGCTCCATCGACCTGGTCGAGATCTGGCGCCCGTGGCTGACCCAGCAGTTGGGGGGACTTGGCCTGGACGTCGCGCCTTCGGCGGCCAACTTCGTGCTGGTCGGCTTCCCGAAGACGCCGGGCAGGACCGCCGTGGAGGCCGAGGCCTTCCTGGCCTCGCGCGGCTATCTGGTGCGGGCGGTGGGCAACTACGGCCTGCCCGACCACCTGCGCATCACTATCGGCCTGGAAGAGCACAACCGCGCCGTGGTCGACCTGCTCGCCGACTTCATGGGCCGCTGATCATGCCCGGGCAGGTCTACAACCGCATGGCCGTGGTGGGCTTCGGCCTGATCGGCTCGTCCCTGGCCCGCATCGCCCGCGAGAAGGGCGTGGTCGGCGAGATCATCGCCGTCGACGCGTCCGAGGCCCATCGCGCCCGGATCATCGATCTGGGCCTGGCTGACCGGGTGACCGGCGATATCGCCGAAGGCGTCGCCGGCTGCGATCTGGTCGTCTTCGCCACGCCTGTGCTGGCCATCGGCGAGGCCATGGCCGCCGCCGCCCCGGCCCTGAGCCCCGGCGCGACCGTTACAGATGTCGGCTCGGTCAAGGGATCGGTCGCCGAGGCCATGGCCGTCACGGCGCCAGGCAACGTCTTCGTCATCCCCGGCCACCCGATCGCCGGCACCGAACATTCCGGCCCCGACGCCGGCTTCGCCGAGCTGTTCGACGGCCGCTGGGTGATCCTGACGCCGGACGCCGCGCGCGAGGACGCCGCCTACGCCGAGGCGGTGGCGAAGCTGTCGACCTTCTGGCGGGCCTGCGGCGCCCAGGTCGAGCTGATGGACGTGCAGCACCACGACCTGGTGCTGGCCATCACCAGCCACCTGCCCCACCTGATCGCCTACAATATCGTCGGCACGGCCTCGGACCTGGAGGGCGTCACCGAGGGCGAGGTCATGAAGTACAGCGCCGGCGGCTTCCGCGACTTCACCCGCATCGCCGCCAGCGACCCGACCATGTGGCGCGACATCTTCGTGGCCAACAAGGACGCGGTGCTGGAGGTGCTGGGCCGCTTCACCGAGGACCTGCAGGCGCTGAGCCGCGCCATCCGCTGGGGCGAGGCCGACAAGCTGCAGGACCTGTTCACCCGCACCCGCGCCATCCGCCGGGGCGTCATCGCGCTCGGCCAGGAAAGCGCCGAGCCGAACTTCGGCCGGGATCGCGGGAAGCACTGACGCAGTTCTCCCTCCTCCTTGTGGGGAGGGACAGACCTGCGAAGCGACCAGGGTGGGGCAAGAGG
>JBIKTU010000374.1:0-3036 GCA_044347965.1 Caulobacter sp. | reverse complement strand
CCTGCACATCGTCATTCCGGCCGCAAACACGGTCGCCGAGACGGTCGCCGCCCAGGTCGCCGGCTGGCCCCATCGCGCACATGTCATCACCGACGAGCAACTGAAGGATGACGCCTTCGTGGCCGCGACGGTCGCCCTGGCCTGCAGCGGCACGGTGACTACCGAACTGGCCCTGGCCGGCGTTCCGATGGTCGTGGGCTACCGCCTCGGCGCCATGACCCACAGGATCCTGACCCTGGTGTTCAAGTCGCCCTGGATCACCCTGTTCAACATCGCCGCGAAAGCCTTCGTCGCCCCCGAGTTCGTCCAGGACCAGTGCACCGGCGAGCGTCTGGCCGCCGCCGTCGCGGAGCGCCTTGACGATCCGGCCTTGCGCGCCCGGCAGACGCAGGCGCAGAACGAGGCGCTGGCGAAGATGGGACGTGGCGGCCCGGACCCGTCCGAGGCCGCGGCCGATACGATCCTCAAGCTGCTGGCCGAACGATCCGCGACGACCGTCCAGGAGTCCTGACATGCGCACAGCCTTCGCCGCCCTGATCCTGCTGGCCCTTGCGGCCTGCGCGCCGATGGGCGAGGGGCTCTCGGCCGGGCCGGCCGTCGACGTCGCCGCCTGCACCGCCAACGGCGGCAAGGTGAAGCCGATCTGTCGCATGCGGAAGCCGGCCTGCATCTTCGACTATGCCGACGCCGGCAAGACCTGCACCGACAGTGAGCAGTGCTCTGGTCGCTGCGTGATCGAGGACGAGATGCCGGAGGTCGGCGCCAGGGCGATCGGCGTCTGCGAGGCCGACAACGACGTCTGCGGCTGTTCGACCGAGGTCATCGACGGCAAGGCGACCGCCGGCCGGTGCGTCGACTGACTTGACCGATTTTGATGTCCTGATCGTCGGCGCCGGCGCGGCCGGCATGATGTGCGCCATCCAGGCCGGGCGGCGCGGCCGCAAGGTCCTGATCATCGACCACGCCAAGGCGCCGGGCGAGAAGATCCGCATCTCCGGCGGCGGCCGCTGCAACTTCACCAACCTGGACGTCCGGCCGCAGGCCTTCCTGTCGCAGAACCCGCGCTTCTGCATCTCGGCGCTGAAGCGCTACACGCAGCACGACTTCATCGCCATGGTCGATGAGCACGGCATCGCCTGGCACGAAAAGACCCTGGGCCAGCTGTTCTGCGACGGCTCGGCCCGCGAGATCATCGCCATGCTGACCAGCGAGATGGCACAGGCCGGCGTCGAGCTGCGGCTCGGGACGGCGGTGGACCGGGTCAGCAAGACCGACGACGGTTTCGAGGTCGCCCTGTCCGACGGCGCGGTGGTGCGCCCCGCCGCCCTGATCGTGGCCAGCGGCGGCAAGTCGATCCCGAAGATGGGGGCGACCGGCTGGGGCTACGAGATCGCCCGGCAGTTCGGTGTCCGGCTTACCGAGACGCGGCCGGCCCTTGTGCCGTTGACCTTTGAGGTCGGGGCGCTGGAGCGGATCAAGCCTCTGGCCGGGGTCTCGGTCGACGCCGTGGTCTCGTGCGGCAAGACAAGGTTCAGCGAGGCCATGCTGTTTACTCATCGCGGCCTGTCGGGCCCGGCGATCCTGCAGATCTCGTCCTACTGGCGCGAGGGGCAGCCGATCACGGTCGCCATGGCCCCGGGCGCCGACATCTTCGACATCCTCAAGGCGGCCAAGCTGGTCAGCCCGCGCCAGTCGGCGCACAACGCCCTGACCGGCGTCCTGCCGATCGGCCTGGCTCGCCTGCTGTGCGAGGAGGCCGGCGCTCGCGGCAACCTCGCCGACACGCCCGACAAGGTGCTGCGCGCCATCGACACGGCCGTGAACCAGTGGACGATGAAGCCGGTCGGATCGGAAGGCTACCGCACCGCCGAGGTCACGCTGGGCGGCGTCGACACCCGCGACCTCAGCTCCACGACGATGCAGGCCGAAGCCGTCCCCGGCCTCTACTTCATCGGCGAGGTCGTCGACGTCACCGGCTGGCTGGGCGGCTATAACTTCCAGTGGGCCTGGTCTTCAGGCTGGGCGGCCGGGCAGGCGGTTTAGCGTTCGGATGTAGGGGATGTCGGGGACACCTTAACCTGTCCCTGAAGGCATGAAAAAGGCCCCGGATCGCTCCGGGGCCTCCTGGGAGACATGCACCTTTGTGCGCGCCCGGCGGCTCAGCCGCGCTTGTCGATGGCCAGGTAATCGCGCTCGGTGGCGCCGGTGTAGAGCTGGCGCGGGCGGCCGATCTTGCGCGCGGGGTCCTCGAACATTTCCTTCCACTGGCTGATCCAGCCAACGGTGCGGGCGAGGGCGAACAGCACGGTGAACATGTTGGTCGGGAAGCCCATCGCCCGCAGGGTGATGCCCGAATAGAAGTCGATGTTCGGGTAGAGCTTGCGCTCGATGAAGAACGGATCGCTCAGCGCGATCTTCTCCAGCTCCATGGCGACCTCGAGCAGCGGGTCGTTGATGCCCAGCTCGCCCAGCACCTCGTGGCAGGTCTTCTGCATCACCTTCGCCCGGGGGTCGAAGTTCTTGTACACGCGGTGGCCGAAGCCCATCAGCTTGTACTTGCGCGCCTTAACGCCCTCGATGAACTCGGGGATCTTGTCGACCGTCCCGATCTGCTCGAGCATTTCCAGCGCTTCCTGGTTGGCGCCACCGTGCGAGGGGCCCCACAGGCAGGCGATGCCGGCCGCGATACAGGCGAAGGGGTGGGCGCCCGAGGAACCGGCCAGGCGCACCGTCGAGGTCGAGGCGTTCTGCTCGTGGTCGGCGTGCAGGATGAAGATCCGGTCCATGGCCCGGGTCAGCACCGGGTTGGGCTTCCAGTCCTCGGCCGGCACGGCGAAGCACATGCGCAGGAAGTTCTCGGAGTAGGAGAGGTCGTTGCGCGGCGACACGAACGGCTGGCCGACCGTGTATTTGAAGGCGCGGGCCGCGATGGTCGGCATCTTGGCGATCAGGCGATGGGCGCTGATCTCGCGCTCGCGGGCGTCATCGACGTTGATGCTGTCCGAATAGAAGGCTGACAGGGCGCCGACCGCGCCC
>JBIKTU010000023.1:0-10682 GCA_044347965.1 Caulobacter sp. | reverse complement strand
GCAGCAGGCTGTTGTTCTCGCGCAGCCGCTCGGCCGCCTTGGCGTGGCGGCCTGGCCCGAAGGCGCGGTCTATCAGGGCGTCGATCAGGGGAGCGTCGTGCGGCCCCTCGGGCCGGTAGGCGATGTCGGTCATGTCGCAGGCTTCACGGAAGGAACAGGAGAACGATCCCCGCGCCTTCGGGAGGCGGGGGCGGTCAGACGTCCGCGCGGGTCGCGCGGCGGATCGTTCGTCGGAGGCTGCGCATCGCGCCCTCGTTCCACCGTGACAGAGGCGGGGCACATACGCATCGCCGCCCCGCCCGTCAACGACGGTTGCGAGACGCCATTTCCGGGCGCAAAGGGATTTCTCCCATGTCCGAGCCCGCCGAATCCGACACCTCCATGCGCGCCCTGCTCCGGCAGGGCGATTTCGTTCGCTTCTGGCTGTCGCGCTGGACCGCCGTGCTGGGCGTGCAGATCCAGTCGGTGGCGCTGGGCTGGCACGTCTACAGCCTCGCCCGCGAGACCATGGATGTGCCGCGCGCCGCCTTCATGGTCAGCCTGATCGGCCTTGTGTCTTTCGTGCCGGTGCTGCTGCTGGCCCTGCCGGCCGGCGAGGCCGCCGACCGCTATGACCGGCGGACCATCCTGAAGTTCACCTACGCCGGCGAGATCGCCATCGCCGCCATGCTGATGGTCGCGACCCTGACCGGGAACGACTCGATCCCGCTGCTTCTGGGCGCCGCCTTCCTGTTCGGCGTCTGCCGCGCCTACTTCGCCCCGGCCAACACAGCGATGGGACCGATGCTGGTGCCGCGCGCGCTGCTGCCCCGGGCCATCGCCTGGAACAGCCTGGCCTGGCAGACCGCCTCCATCGCCGGGCCGGCGCTGGGCGGGGTGCTGGTCGCCTGGTCGACGGGGATGTCCTACGCGGCCGCCCTCTTCTTCTACGTCATCGCCGGCCTGACCATCCTGCTGATCCGGTCGAACACCAAACCGGAGGTGCAACCCGGCTCGCGCTGGGCGCTGATGAAGGAGGGGCTGGTCTACGTCTGGACCAACAAGATCGTCTTCGGCGCCATCTCGCTGGACCTCGCCGCCGTGATCCTGGCCGGCGCCACGGCCATGCTGCCGGTCTACGCCCGCGACGTGCTGCATGTGGGGCCGGAGGGCTTCGGCATCCTGCGCGCGGCTCCCGCCATCGGCGCCGCGGCCATGGCCTTCTACCTGGCCGCCGTCCCGATCCGCGGCAAGGCCGGGATGATCATGTTCGTCTCCGTGGGCATCTTCTGCGTCGGCACCGTGGTTTTCGGCGCCTCGCAGGTGATGTGGCTGTCGGTCACGGCGCTGGTCATCCTGGGCGCCGCCGACATGATCAGCGTCTACATCCGCCAGACCCTGATCCAGCTGGTCACGCCCGACCACATGCGCGGCCGGGTGGCGACGGTGTCGTCGCTGTTCATCGGCGCCTCCAACGAGCTGGGCGAATTCCGGGGCGGGGTGGTCGCCCGCTTCATCGGCCCGGTGGCGGCCGTGGTCTGGGGCGGCGTCGGGGCGCTGGTTGTCACCGGTCTATGGGCCCGGCTGTTCCCGGACCTTCGCAAGGCCGACAGGCTTGCGTGACGCTGCGTCGGCGGCCTAGATCGCGGCCAACGCGCAAGAATAGTCCAAGGGAGACCCGGCATGGGCGTGCTTGAAGGCAAGGTTGTTCTGGTCACCGGCGCGGCCGGCGGCATCGGCAAGGAGTGCGCCCTGCTGGCGGCGCGCGAGGGCGCCAAGGTGGTCGTGAACGACCTGGGCGGCAGCGTCGGCGGCGGCGACGAGGGCGACGCCGGCCCGGCCCAGCAGACGGCCAACGAGATCAACGCCGCGGGCGGCGAAGCCGTGGCCAACTCCGACAGCGTCGCCTCGATGGCCGCCGTGCGGGGCATGGTCGAACAGGCGAAGGACACCTTCGGCGGCCTGCACGCCATCATCAATCCGGCCGGCATCCTGCGCGACAAGATGTTCCACAAGATGGACGACGAGGACTGGGACAAGGTCATCGAGGTCCACCTGCGCGGCGCCTACAACGTCTCCCGCGCCTCAGTGGAGCTGTTCCGCGACCAGCAGGAAGGCTCTTACGTCCACTTCACCTCGACCAGCGGCCTGATCGGCAACATCGGCCAGGCCAACTACGCCGCCGCCAAGCTCGGCGTGATGGGCCTCTCGCGGATCCTGGCGATGGAAGGGGCGATCAAGAACGTCCGCTCCAACATCATTGCGCCGTTCGCCTGGACCCGCATGATCGCCACCATCCCGGTCAAGGACGAGGCGTCCGCCCTGCGCGTCGATCGGATGAAGAACGCCATGCGCGCCGACCAGGTCGCGCAGCTGGCCGTCGCCCTCGCCTCCCCCGAGGCGAAGGACGTCAGCGGCCAGATTTTCGCCGTGCGCGGCAACGAGGTCATCCTGTTCGACCAGCCCCGGCCGGTCCGCAACATGGCCAACCTCGAGGGCTGGACCCCGCGCTCCCTGCTCGACGTGGCCCTGCCGGCCATGAAGAACAGCTTCTTCGACGCCGGCGCCAGCGCGTCGGTGTTCCCCTACGACCCGATCTGATACGCCACCGACTTCCCTCCCCTTCATGGGGAGGGAGAGGCTGCGCAGCAGCCGAGGGTGGGGCAGCAGCCCGCCACTCCGGCGCGGCGTCGTTATCCCCCACCCGGCCCTTCGGGCCACCCTCCCCATGAAGGGGAGGGAAAATCTCGGAGAAGTCCCATGCGCCGCGCCGCCATCGTCAGCCCCCTCCGCACCGCCGTCGGCAAGTTCCAGGGGGCGCTCTCGAGCATGACCGCCGGCGAGATCGGCGGGGTCATCATCAAGGAACTGGTCGAGCGGACGAAGATCGATCCGGAGCGGATCGACGACGTCACCTTCGCCCACGGCTATCCGAACGGCGAGGCGCCCTGCATCGCCCGCTGGTCGCTGCTGCAGGCGGGCCTGCCGATCGGCATTCCCGGCGTCTCGATGGACCGCCGCTGCGGCTCGGGCCTGCAGGCGGTGATCGACGCGGCCATGCGTATCCAGACCGGCGCGGCCGACGTGGTCATCGCCGGCGGCTGCGAAAGCATGAGCAACGTCGAGTACTACTCCACCGACATGCGCAATGGCGCCCGCGCCGGCTCGGTGACGATGCACGACCGCCTCGCCCGCGGCCGGGTGATGAGCCAGCCGATCGAGCGGTTCGGCGTCATCAGCGGCATGATCGAGACCGCCGACAACCTGGCCCGCGACTACCAGATCAGCCGCGAAGAGGCTGACGAGTATGCGGTCATGAGCCACCAGCGGGCGACGAAGGCCTGGGCCGAGAACCGCTTCGCCGACGAGCTGGTGCCGGTCTCGGTCAAGCAGCGGAAGGGCGATCCGGTCATCTTCGCCCATGACGAAGGCTACCGCCCGGACGCCACGATGGAATCGCTGGGCAAGCTGCGCGCCATCGAGAAGGACGGCGTGGTCACCGCCGGCAACGCCAGCCAGCAGAACGACGCCGGCGCCGCCTGCCTGGTCGTGGCCGAGGACAAGCTCGAGGAGCTGGGTCTGGAGCCCATCGGCTGGTTCCACAGCTGGGCCGCCGCCGGATGCGAGCCCTCGCGCATGGGCATCGGGCCGGTGCCGGCCGTCGAGCGCCTGTTCGCCCGCAATGGACTGGGCTGGAGCGACATCGATCTGGTCGAACTGAACGAAGCCTTCGCCCCGCAGGTGCTGGCCGTTCTGAAGGGCTGGAACTGGGACGACCGCGACAAGCTCAACGTCAACGGCGGCGGCATCAGCCTCGGCCACCCCATCGGCGCCACCGGCGGGCGCATCCTGGCCAACCTGCTCCACGAGATGCAGCGCCGCGAGGTCCGCTACGGCCTGGAGACCATGTGCATCGGCGGCGGCCAGGGCATCGCGGCGGTGTTCGAGAGGGCTTAGGCGCTCACTTCGCGCCCTCCTGCTTTCCGTCATGGCCCGACTTGTTCGGGCCACCCATGCGTGATGAGCTTGCTGCATGAAGTCGCACTTCTTGACGGACGTAGCGAACGCTGACGCTGCGCGAGCAGCTCTCGATCGCCTGCTGCCTTCTCAGCGCGACCCTTGGGTGCTGTTCGATGGGGCCGGTGACGCCATTGCCTATTTCAACGCCGATGGCGATGGCATCACCGTTGATATCAGTGGGCGACACTTCAACGAGGACGCTGCCGTCATCGGCTTACTCGAGGCAGTTCAGCGGGAAGCTGGCGGCGCTATAGAAAGCGACGACTGACGCCTCAGCAGAGACTCCACTGCCCGTGTTCATGGGTGGCCCGAACAAGTCGGGCCATGACGGGATTGGGATATCTACCCCCAGCGCTCCCGCCACTGCTCGGCGGTCACCTCCCAGTAGTGCGACGTCCGCGTCGTACCGTCCGGCCGCACGGCGTCCCGTGTCCCCATACGGACGAACCCGGCCGCGTCGATCAGCTTCGCCGACCGCACATTGTCGAGCGCGGCGGTCAGACACATCATCCGTACCTTCAGCGCCGTGAAGATCCAGCCGAAGGTGTGGAGCGCGCCGGCCCCGCCCTGTCCGCCGCTCTGGCGGCTGCGCGCGAGGGCGCCGGCCAGTTCGGCGGCCGAACGGTCCGGCCAGACGCTGACGCAGCTGTAGCCGACGATGGTCCCGGACTCGTCCCGGGTCAGGATCAGCAGGCGCCGACCCTCCAGCCGCAGCGCCTCGCTCTCGGCGATCCAGCGGCCGACGCTCTCCAGCGAGAACGGGCGCGGCAGGTCGTAGATGGCGTCCGAAACTTCCGGGTCGAGCAGGAAGGCCAGAAGATCGGCGGCGTCTTCCGACCGCGCCAGCGAACGTCCAGGCCCCAGCGTCGACAGGTCCGCCGCCAGCACCGCCGCCCGGATCGCCGCCGCCTCTCCGGCCGAAACGTCCAGCACAGTATCCGGCGGCGCGCTCATGACGCGGCCAGGCGCTCCAGCGGCGCGCCGGTCAGCCGTCGGGTGGTCCAGCCGTCCAGCGCCTCGGCGCTCAACGAGTCATAGAAGGCGATCGAGGGCGCGTTCCAGTCGAGCACCGCCCAGTCGAGGCGCGGCAGCCTCTCGTCCCGGCAACGGCGGGCCAGTCCGGCCAGCAAGGCCTTGCCGGCGCCCAGCCCGCGCGCTTCCGGCGCGACGAACAGATCCTCCAGATAGATCCCGTGCCGGCCCCGGAAGGTCGAGTAGCTGTAGAACCACACCGCGAACCCGACCGACTTTCCGTCCATTTCCGCAATGTCGCAGAACACCCGCGGCGCGGCGCCGAAGAACGACGCCTCGACATCCCCCAGCGTCAGATCGGCCTCGTGACCAAGCTTCTCGTAGTCCGCCAGGGCGTGGATGAAGCCGAGTATCGCCGCCGCATCCTCCGGCCGGGCCGGACGGACGGTCAGGCTCATCCGATCTTCACCCCGGGCGGCGGCACGCTGTCGGCCGGCACGAAGAAGTCCGGCATCAGCGGCTTGGTCGGATCGACGCGGTACTGGTCAAAGTCGCGCACGCCTTCGGCGTAGAGGAAGCTGTCGTCGATCAGGAAGTTGCCGCTGAACTCCGACGCCTTCTTGCAGAAGATGGCGTGGGCGGCGTCAGCCATGATGTCGACGGTCCGGCAGTGCTTCATGCCCTCGTCGCCGGCCAGCGCGAACTGGATGGCGGCGGTGGCGATGCCGGTGCGCGGCCACAGGCCGTTGAAGGCGATGCCGTCGTCCCGGTACTCGTCGGCCATGCCCATCATGAACATGCTCATGTTGTACTTGGCGACCGTGTAGGCGACGTGGCGTCCGAACCAGTGCGGGCTCATGTCGAGCGGCGGCGACAGCGCCAGCACGTGCGGATTGGCCGCCCGCTTCAGGTGCGGGATGCAGGCCTTGGTGGTCAGGAAGGTTCCGCGCGCGTTGATCTGGTGCATCAGGTCGTAGCGCTTCATGTCCGTCGCCTCGGTCGGCGTCAGGCTGATGGCGCTGGCGTTGTTGACGCAGATGTCGATGCCGCCAAAGGCCGCCACGGTCCGCTCGACAGCGTCGTAGACGGATGCCTCGTCCCGCACGTCGACGATCAACGGCAGGGCCTTGCCGCCGGCCGCCTCGATCTCAGCCGCCGCCGAGTAGATCGTGCCCGGCAGCTTGGGATGCGCCTCCGCCGTCTTGGCGGCGATGGCGACATTGGCCCCGTCGCGGGCGGCGCGCAGGCCGATGGCCAGCCCGATGCCCCGGCTGGCGCCGGTGATGAAGAGGGTCTTGCCGGCGAGACTCATGCTCGATGCTCCCTGGTGTTCATGGTTCTCCCTACCCCACCGTCTCGACCGACAGCGCCCAAAGCCGCTCTGCGCTCTCGGGGTCCAGGGCGTGGGGCATGACCCCGGTCCAGGGAACCTCCTTGGTCCAGGGCAGGGCCTGGCCGCAGTCTTCGAGGTAGAGCCCGCCGACGCCTTCCAGCTCCGCGCCCACCGCCGCCCAGACGCTGGTCGAGGCGCCCTGCTCCGTCGTCTTGAAGCCGTCGCGAACCTTGCCGTTTTCGTCGATCCAGCCCATCGCCCGCTGCTCCTCGATCGGCAGGTGGCGCTGCAGCGGGGTCATGATGCCGCCGGGCATGACGGCATTGGCGGTGACGCCCTGGTCCTTGAACCGCTGGTGGAAGCCGACCGCGAAGAGGGCGTTGGCGGTCTTGGCCTGACCGTAGCTCTCCCATTTGTCGTATTCGCGGGTGCGGTAGTGCGGGTCGTCCCAGTTGATGCCCGACCGGCGGTGGCCGATCGACGACAGGCTGACCAGCCGCGAGGCCTTGCCCGCCTGCTGCGCGCCCGCGACCAGCGCCGGCGCGAGCAGCGTGCCCAGCAGGAAGTGGCCGAAGTGGTTGGTGCCGATCTGCATCTCGAACCCGTCCTTGGTCCGGTCCAGCGGACAGGCCATGACGGCGGCGTTGTTGATCAGGATGTGGAGCGGCTTGCCGGCCCAGCGCTGCCCGAAGGCGCGGATCGAGGCCAGCTCCGACAGGTCCAGCATCTCGAACCGCGTCTTGCCCGGCGCGGTCCTGTCGATGTCGGCGATGGCCTCGCGGGCCAGGTCCGGCTTGCGGGCGGCGATCACGACGTCGGCGCCGGCTTCGGCCAGCGCCCGGGCGGTTTCGATGCCGATGCCGGTGGCCGCGCCGGTGACAATGGCGGTCTTGCCGGCGAGGTCGTGTCCGGCGACGACCTCACGGGCGGGGGTGAAGGCCCCGAAGGCCGATGTGATGCGATCGCTCATGGTGGAACTCCCTGTTTCCGAGGCCTCTTGTCGGGCCGACGTCTTCCGGCTCAGATGACCGAAGGCAAACTCTACCGAGCCTCGGGGGTCGACCATGCTGGATCTTGTGCTCGCTATCCTGCACCACATACTGGCGTTCGGCCTAGTGGCCATGCTCATGGGCGAGAGCGTCCTGGTGAAGCCGGGTATGACCGGCGAACAGGCGCGGCGCGTGGCGGGGCTGGACGCCGGCTACGGGGCGACGTCGGTGCTGCTGATTCTCGTGGGCGGGGCGCGGGTCGCCTTCGCGGCCAAGGGCTGGGCCTGGTACGACGACAATGTCTGGTTCTGGGGCAAGATCGCGACCTTCCTGCTGGTTGCCTTGCTCTCGGTCCCGCCGACGCTGCGCTACATCGCCTGGCGCAGGGCCTTCGCCGCCGACGCGGCCTGGACGCCCGACGCCGCCGAGATCGCCCGTGTGCGCCGCTTCATCGGCCTGCAGGTGATCGGCATCGCGGTGATCATCGTCTTCGCGGCGACCATGGCGCGGTATCAGGGGCTGGCGGTCTAGCGCATGAGCGACGAGGGGATGATGGCGCGGGTCGAGGCCCGGTTCGTCGGGCGCCCATCGGCGACCGCGCCGCGCATCCAGGCGGGCGGACATCCCTGCCAGGGCCTCTACTGGACGCCGAAGGACCGGCCACGCCCGAAGGTCGCGCTGATCGCGGCCCACTACAACGTCGACTTTTCGGAGCACTACATCGCGCCCTGGTTCGCCGAGCGTGGCTACGGTTTCATGGGCTGGAACACGCGCTACCGCGGCGCCGAGGACCAGTTCCTGCTTGAGCATGCGCTGATCGATATCGGCGTCGGCGTGCGATGGCTGCGCGAGGAGGCCGGCGCCGAGAAAGTGGTCGTCCTCGGCAACTCTGGCGGCGGCTCCCTGATGGGCGCCTACCAGGCCGAGGCGATCGCCCCGACCATGGCCGACCTGCTGAAGGGAAAGGGCCGGGACGCCCTGCTGGGCCTGCCGAAGGGCGACCTCTACATCTCGCTGAACGCCCACACCGGCCGGCCCGAGGTGCTGACCGACTGGCTCGATCCCTCGGTCATCGACGAGTCCGATCCGGTCGCCACCGACGAGAGCCTGAACCCGTTCAACCCCGAGAACGGCCCGCCCTACACGCCGGACTTCGTCGAGCGCTACCGCGCCGCCCAGCGCGCCCGCAACCAGCGCATCACCGACTGGGCCAAGGCGGAGCTTGCGCGGCTCAACGCGGCCGGCGTGCCCGACCGGCTGTTCCCGCTATACCGCGCCTGGGCTGACCTGCGTTTCCTGGACCCGGCGCTTGACCCTTCCGACCGGCCGACACCCGCCTGCTATCGCGGACATCCGGCGCAGGCGAACGCCTACCCCGGGCTCGGCCGGGTCAACACGCTCAAGACCTGGCTGAACATGTGGAGCCTGGAGACGTCCCGCTGCCAGGGCGCACCGCATCTGGCGAAACTCGACGTGCCGACGCTGGTCGTCCAGAGCACCGCCGACACCGGCGTCTTCCCGAGCGACGCGAGCCGGATCCACGACTTTATCGGATCGTCGGACAAGACCCTGCGGATGCTGCCCGGCGCCCACTACTTCGAGGACTCCCCCGACCATCGCGCCGGGGCGGTGGACGTTATGAGCGCCTGGATCGCGGCGCGGGTCTAGAGCGCGTTAGGCGGAAGTGTACGCGGTTCCGCCGCCCGAACGCGCTCTAAGTGTTTGAATCTAGAGCATGCTGATCCGGGTCAGATGATTCCATCTGACCCGGGCATGCTCTAGGCGCTACCCCACCTTGCTGAAGTCCGCCGGCCGGCGCTGGGCGAAGGCGGCGAAGGCTTCGGCGGCTTCGGGGCTCTTCAGGCGGGCGGCGAAGTGGGCGCCCTCCTCGTCCATGCGGGCGGCGAGCGCTTCGGCGTCGCGCATCAGGCCCTTGGTCACCGTCAGGGCGCCGAGCGGGCGTTTGGCCAGCGCCTGGGCGACGTGCAGGGCGCGGGCGTCGACCTCGTCCTCGGGCAGGGCCTCGTTGGCGATGCCCCAGGCCTCGGCCTTCCGGCCGTCGACCGCCTCGCCGAGCGCGAACATGGCGTAGGCGCGGGCGTGGCCGATGCGGCTGGGCAGGGTCAGGCTGGAGGCCGCCTCCGGCACCAGGGCCAGGTTCACGAACGGCACGGTCAGCTTCGCCGTGTCGGCGATGTAGACCAGGTCGCAGTGCAGCAGCATGGTCGTGCCGACCCCGACGGCCAGGCCGCGCACCGAGGCCACCAGCGGCTTCTTCGCGTGGGCCAGGGCCTTGAGGAAGCGGCCGACGTTGCGCTCGCCCCGCGCGCCGGTGTCCTGGGACGCGTTCTGGGCGGCGAAGTCGCTGAGATCGTTGCCGGAGGTGAAGCTGTCGCCGCGGGAGTTGAACAGGATCACCCGTACAGCCGGATCGGCCTCGGCGGCGACCAGGCTGTCGGCCAGCACGCCGTACATGGCGTCGGTGATGGCGTTCTTCTTGTCGGGCCGGTTGAAGGTCAGGGTCATCACGCCGTCCTGGACGGCGACGAGGATGTGGTCGGTCATGGGCTATCTCCGGGGAAAGCGGGTCTGCAGGCTGGAAAGCCAGCGGGCGATGGCGTCGACCTCGGCCTCGGTGAAGCCTTCGGTCAGGGTGGCGTTGAGGTCCTTCAGACCGGCGAGCGCGGCGGCGCGGGCCTCACGCCCTTCGTCGGTCAGGTACAGGCGGTGCGAGCGGCCGTCGCCGGCGTCGGGCCGGCGCTCGACCAGGCCGGAGCGGGCCATGCGGTCGACCAGACCCGTCATCGCCGAGGGGGCGACGTCGAGCGCCTCGGCCGCCTCGCCGATCAGCGCGCCGCCGTCCTTGCCGAGAAAGAACAGCAGGCCGGACTGGGCCTGGGTCAGCCCGCCCATGCCCGCCAGCTCGCCGTCGACCCACCGCTGCACCCGGCGCGCGCCGGCGGACAGCAGGAAGAACAGGCGGCGGTCGGGCGGGGTGGCTGGCATGGCGGCGTTATATACTTCATGTGCGAAATATCAAGTTCGCATGTGAAGTAGTCCGACCATCCCTCTCCCCGTGGGAGAGGTGGCCCGGCGGAGCCGGGCCGGAGAGGGAGACGCGGCCGTCATAACGGCTGGCCCGGTTCTTCCCTCTCAGTCACCGCTCCGCGGCGACAGCTCTCCCAACGGGAGAGCGACCGGTTTCAAGCCGCCCGGTACCAGACCACGCCGTGCTCATCGGGCTCGGCCACCGCCGTGCCGCGTTCGATCAGGCAGTTGATGTGGGCCAGACCCTCGCCGGTGGCCATGCCGAGCAGCTCGGGGCCGATGTGACGGGCGAACAGGGCGCCGAAGACGTCGATGGCCCGCTTGGGCTCGGTCGACAGCAG
>JBIKTU010000373.1:0-3038 GCA_044347965.1 Caulobacter sp. | reverse complement strand
CTTCCACGCCACCTACTACCGGCCCGACAACGCCGCCCTGATCGTGGTCGGCAACTTCGAGGAGGCCCAGCTCAACGCCTGGGTCGACAAGTACTTCGGACCGCTGGTCACGCCGAAGGCGACCATGCCGCGCGTCACGGTGAAGGAGCCGCCGCGCAAGGCCAGCAAGACGGTCACCGCCTATGCGCCCAACGTACCGCTGCCGGCGGTAGCGATCACCTGGCAGGCTCCGGCCGCGTCCGATCCGGACACGGCCGCGCTGACCGTGCTCGACTCCATCCTGTCGGGCGGCAAGTCCTCGCGGCTCTACAACAGCATGGTCTACGAGCAGCAGATCGCCCAGGCCGCCTTCTCGAGCAACGAGGGCGCGGCCCAGCCCGGCCTGTTCTACGTCGCCGCCATCATGGCTGGCGGCAAGACCGCCGATGAAGGCGAGAAGGCCCTGATGGCGCAGGTCGCCCGCCTGCGCGACGCCCCGCCGACCGCCGCCGAGCTGGCCGAGGCCAAGACCGAGCTGGTCGCCGGCGAAGTGCGCGAGCGCGAGACCATCGACGGGCGCGCCAACGCCCTGGGCGCGGCGCTGATCTTCGAAGGCGACGTCGCCCGCGCCAACACCGGCATCGCCCAGCTGCAGGCCGTCACCGGCGAGGACGTCCAGCGCGTCGCCCGCAAGTACCTGACCGACGACAGCCGGGTGGTCATCCGTTACCTCGACGAGACGGCCCGGCCCGCGGGCGAGAAGGCCGCGGTCGAGAAGCCGGCGAAGCCGGTGAAGTCGCGCAGGTTCACCGGCAAGGTCTGGACCCTGGCCCCGGAAGGCGCGCGCCAGACGCCGCCGCCGCTGGCCGCCGCTGTCGAGCCGTCCCTGCCGACCGCGACAGAAAAGACCCTGGCCAATGGCCTGCGCGTCATCGTCTCGCGCAGCAGCGACCTGCCGCTGGTCACCGCGGAGCTGTCGGTGCTGTCGGGCGCCGCGGCCGATCCGGCCGGCCGGGCCGGCGCCTCGGCGATGATGGCCGGGCTGCTGACCGAGGGCACCACCAACCGCACGGCCCAGCAGATCGCCACCCAGACCGAGGCCCTGGGCGCCGCCCTGGGCGCCGGTTCGGGCTGGGAGTCCTCGTCGGTGACGCTGAACGTCATGCCGCAGAACCTGAAGGCCTCGATGGCGATCATGGCCGATGTGGTCCTGAACCCCGCCTTCGCTCCGGAGGAGCTGGACCGGGTGCGCGAGCAGGCGCTGGACGGCTTCAGCGTCGCGCTGAAGAACCCGGGTTCGGTCGCGGGCTTCGTCGCCGCGCCGGTGCTTTACGCCGGCACGCCCTATGGCCATGTCGCCGGCGGCACGCCCGGCTCGCTGCCTGCCCTGACCCGCGATGACCTGGTCGCCGCGCACCGGACCTGGTGGCGGCCGGACAATGCGGTGCTGGTCATCGTCGGCGACCTGACGTCGGAGGAAGGCTTCGCGCTGGCCGAGCAGGCGTTCGGCGGCTGGACGAAGCCGTCCGCCCCGCTGCCGGCCCGGCCGACCGCCGATCTGGTCGCCACGCCGCGCAACATCATCATCGACCTGCCCAACGCCGGCCAGGCCGCCGTCACCGTGACCCGTCGGGGCATAGCCCGTGGCGATGATCGCTACTATGCCGGCATCGTGGCCAACACCGTGCTGGGCGGCGGCTACTCGGCCCGGCTGAACCAGGAGATCCGGGTCAAGCGCGGCCTGGCCTACGGCGCCGGGTCCGGCCTGAGCGCCCGTCGCGTCGTCGGCGGCTTCAGCGCCTCGACCCAGACCAAGAACGAGTCGGCGGGCGAGGTCATCGGCCTGATCCGCGGCGAGATGAGCCGGATGGCGACGGTCCCGGCCACCCCGGCCGAGCTGGCGGCCCGCAAGTCGGTGCTGGTCGGCGGCTTCGGCCGCGACCTGGGCACCACCGACGGCCTGGCCGGCGTCCTGGGCGGCCTCGCCGTCTCGGGGATCGACCTTGGCGAGATGAACCTGTTCACCACCAGGGTCGAGGCGGTCACCGCGGCCGACGTCCAGAGCTTCGCGCGGGACATCTTCGACCCGTCGAAGGCCAGCGTCATCGTGGTCGGCGACAGCAAGCTGTTCGGCGCCGACGTGGCTGCGGCGCTCCCGGGCGCCGAAGTCATCAAGATCGACGAGCTGAACCTCGACGTCCCGTCGCTGAAGGGCGCGGCGGCGAAGTAGAGATCGCGGACGCTGAAGGCGACGATCCTCCCCTCTGGGGGAGGTGGCTCGCCGAAGGCGAGACGGAGGGGGTCGGCAGCCATGTCCGCTCACCCCCTCAGTCACCGCTTCGCGGCGACAGCTCCCCCAGAGGGGAGCATCCGGGTAGACGGTCGGGACAGGTTAAGGTGTCCCAGGGGACATCTTAACCTGTCCCCCCATCTTCGCTTCGGCCGGGATGACAGGTATGGGCAATCCCATGTCCGTCCGTATCGACCCGTTCCACGCCATCGCCATCAGCCGCCTCGCCCATGAGCTGAAGGCGCAGGGGCGTTCGATCATCCACATGGAGTTCGGCCAGCCCTCGACCGGCGCCCCGAAGGCGGCGATCGAACGGGCCCACCATGTGCTCGACACCGACGGCATGGGCTATTGGGAGAGCCCGGCCCTGCGCCAGCGGCTGGCCCGCCACTATGCCGAAAGCTATGGCGTCGAGGTCGAGGAAGACCGCTTCGTCATCACCTGCGGCGCCTCGCCGGCCCTGGTGCTGGCGCTGCTGTCGGCCTTCGAGCCCGGCGACCGGGTGGCCCTGGCCCGGCCCGGCTACGTCGCCTACCGCAACACGCTCAAGAGCCTGCATCTGGAGCCGGTGGAGATCGCCTGCGGCCCTGCCGACCGCTACCAGCTGACCGCCGCGCACCTGGAGGCGCTGGACCCGCCGCCGAAGGGCGTGATCCTCGCCAGCCCGGCCAACCCGACCGGCACCATCATCGAGGCCGCCGAGCTGGCGCGCATCGCCGCCGTCTGCCGCGAGCGGGGGATCCGCATCGTCTCCGACGAGATCTATCAC
>JBIKTU010000022.1:0-10690 GCA_044347965.1 Caulobacter sp. | reverse complement strand
GAGGACCAGATCGTCGAGGAGACGGAGCGTTTCATCCGCCTGACGAAGATGATCCATTCCGACCTCGGCATGGAGACCAAGTACATCGCCCTGGCCACGCGGCCCGAGGTGCGGGCCGGCTCGGACGCGTTCTGGGACCGGGCCGAGGGCATGCTGGCCGAGGCGGCCAAACAGGCGGGCGTCGAGCCGGTCATCGCCGAGGGCGACGGCGCGTTCTATGCGCCCAAGCTGGACTTCATCGTCCAGGACGCCATCGGCCGGGAATGGACCTGCGGCACGC
Organism: Caulobacter sp.; assembly: GCA_044347965.1. Lineage (GTDB taxonomy): Bacteria > Pseudomonadota > Alphaproteobacteria > Caulobacterales > Caulobacteraceae > Caulobacter. Next base: position 10,410 of record JBIKTU010000022.1, on the reverse strand, counting down.
TGCAGCTGGACTACGTCCTGCCCGAGCGGCTGGGCGCCGAATACATCGCCGAGGACGGTTCCAAACAGCGGCCGGTGATGCTCCACCGCGCCATCCTGGGGTCGTTCGAGCGCTTCATCGGCATCATGATCGAGAACTACGGCGGCCGCTTCCCGCTGTGGCTCGCGCCGGTGCAGGTGGTGGTGGCCCCGATCACCTCGGACGCCAACGACTACGGTGAAAGCGTCGTGGCCGCGCTGACGAAGGCCGGACTGCGGGTCGAGTCCGATCTTCGAAACGAGAAGATCAACTACAAGGTCCGCGAACACTCCGTGGCCAAGACGCCGGTCATCGCCGTCGTCGGCCGCAAGGAGGCCGAGGAGGGCAAGGTCGTCCTGCGCCGCCTGGGCTCCCAGGAGCAGCAGACGGTGACGGTCGAGGAGGCGGTGGCCATCCTCACCGCCGAGGCGACGCCGCCGGACCTGCGGTAGACGGCACGGCGTCCCTTCTCCCCTTGCGGGAGAAGGTGGCCGCGAAGCGGTCGGATGAGGGGGACGCGCGGTCCTTCATCTTCCGCCGCCTTCGCGGTCGATGCCCTGCGACCCCTCATCCGTCAGGCTTCGCCTGACACCTTCTCCCGCAAGGGGAGAAGGAGAATTTGCACTTGACCCTCGGGCTACAGAGGGCAGGCTCCGTCAATGACGCGTACGGCAGAGGCGCGGTCGGGGCAGGGGCGAATCGATGACGACGTGGACCGCCCCGGACGGCGTATCCATCGCTTATGAAGACACCGGCGGGCCCGGCGCGCCGATGCTGCTGATCCACGGCTTTTCGTCCAACCGTCAGGAGGCCTGGAAGCGCACCGGCTGGTACGCCGCCTTCGCCCAGCGCGGGCAGCGGGTCATCGCGCTGGACCTGCGCGGCCATGGCGAGAGCGGCAAGCCGCATGAGCCGGCCGCCTATGCCGGCGAGATCATCCTGTCCGACATCGTCGGGCTGCTCGACCATCTGGGCGTCGAATGGGCCAATGTGCTGGGCTATTCGATGGGCGCGCGGCTGGCGCTGGGCCTGGCGCTCGGGCAACGCGAGCGGGTCGGCTACCTGATTGTCGGCGGGGTGGGTGGCAGGCTGTTCGATCCGCCCCTGCCTGGCGATCCGATGGCCGTCGCCATGGAAGCGGCCGGCGTCGACGCCATCAGCGACCCGTTGCTGCAGAGTTTCCGCCAGTTCGCCGACGAACAGGGTGAGGACCGTCTGGCGCTGGCGGCCTTCACCCGCGGCCGGACCGGGACGGTCGACCGGGGCGGCCTGGCCGCTATCGGCGCCCCCACGCTGGTCGTGGCCGGCTCCCGCGACGATCTGGCGGGCGACCCGCAGGACCTGGCCGACGCGATTCCCGGCGCCAGGGCCCTGACCCTGGCCGGCTGCGACCACTTCAACGCCATCCCCCATGGGCTGTTGAAGGCTGCGGTGTTCGACTTCCTGGACGGGTATCTGGACGGGGTGTGAGTCCTTGCGGGGTTCGCGACGCGCTCCGCGCTCCTCACCCTGACGAGCTTTGTTGGGCCGTCCACCAACCTTCGTCATCCTGAGGAGCGCCCGCAGGGCGCGTCGCGAAGGACGCAGGGCGTCAGTGCGTCCTTCGACACGCCCGCTGCGCGGGCTGCTCAGGATGACGTACTCAGAAGGCTACTCACCCACGTCATGCTGAGCAGCGGCCGAAGGCCGCGTGTCGAAGCACGCAGAGCCCCTACCGTCCCAGCGCGTAGGGCCCGCCCTTGTCCAGCCCGGCCTTCCACGCCGGACGGGCGTGGATGCGCTCGATCCAGGCGGCCATGTTGGGATAGGCGTCCAGCTTGCCGAACGCCTTCAGCACCTCGGGGATGAAGCTCATCTGCACGTCGGCGCCGGTCGGCTCCGAACCGAGCAGGTAGTCGCGGCCGGCCAGGGCGCCCTCGACGTAGCTCATGTGGTTGGCGATCTCGCTCTCGATGCGCGGGTGCAGCGGCGCGCCGGCCTCGCCCAGTCGTATGACGTACATCAGCATCATCAGCGGCAGCATGGCGCTGCCCTCGGCGTAGTGCAGCCACTGCAGATAGGCCTCGTGCTCGGTCGTGCCGGGGGCGGGGGCCAGGCGGCCGCCATGCTTGCGGATGATGTAGTCGATGATCGCGCCCGACTCATGCACCACCCGGCCGTCGTCGACGATCACCGGCGACTTGCCCAGCGGGTGGATGGCGACCAGCTCGGGCGGGGCCAGACGGGTTTCGGCGTCGCGCTGGTGGAAGGCGATCTCGTAGGGCGCGCCCAGTTCCTCCAGCAGCCAGAGGATGCGCTGCGAGCGCGACTCGTTGAGGTGGTGAACGACGAGCATGGCGACCTTTCCGGTGGGATGTGATTATTTCCCACCATAGGGCTGGCCTTCCGGCTGGCAAATTCTACCTTGCAGGACGTCCGTTGTGTGCAAGTGCGAAACGATTATAGTGCGCCGCAACAAGAATTCGGGGAAAACTGCCCATGAGCGCCGCCGTCGCCCAGATTGAACCGCAAAGCCTGATCCTGCCGGGTCTGGTCGCCCTGCTGCGCGAGGCGGCTGACGCCGTCGGCGCCTTCGTCCATGAGGCGAAAGGGCCGGTGAAGGCGAAGATCTCCGCCGGCGGCAAGATCGACCGCAAGCTGGCCGACGTCGAGCAGCACGCGGTGCATGGCTACGGCTGGTACGCCTCCTACGGCGAGCTTCTGAACCAGGTGGCGGGCTGGGCCGAGCGGCTGGAGGCCGAGGGGACGTTCGGCGAGACCGAGGCCCTGCTGGCCCAGCTGCTGTTCTGCGAGTACGCCGCCCAGCTGATCGGCGGCATCCCGATGAACCAGGGCGAGACCATCCGCCCCGCTGACCTGGGCGTCGCGCCCGAGACGCTGGAGAAGCTGTTCGCCGCTCCGCTGCTGACGCTCGTCAACCAGGGCGGCGGCCAGGCGGTGAAGATCCGCGTCGCCGACCTCGTCGCCGCCTCGCGCGGCAAGGCCACCGTCGAGGTCACCGGCCTGGACGAGACCTTCGAGATGATTCGCGATCAGTTCCACGCTTTCGCCGAAGAGAAGGTCCTTCCTCATGCTCATGGCTGGCACCTGCGCGACGAACTGATCCCGATGGAGCTGGTCAAGGAGCTGGGCGACCTGGGCGTCTTCGGCCTGACTATTCCGGAGGAGTATGACGGCGCGGGCCTGGGCAAGACCGCCATGTGCGTGGTGTCCGAAGAGCTGTCCCGAGCCTGGATCGGCGTCGGCTCATTGGCCACCCGCTCGGAGATCGCCGCCGAGCTGATCCTGACCGGCGGCACCCCGGCGCAGCGTCAGGAGTGGTTGCCGAAGATCGCCTCGGCCGAAATCCTGCCGACGGCCGTCTTCACCGAGCCCAACACCGGCTCGGACCTTGGCGCCCTGCGCACCCGGGGCGTTCGCGACGGCGACAGCTATGTCGTGACCGGGAACAAGACCTGGATCACCCACGCCGCGCGGGCCGACGTGATGACCCTGCTGGTCCGCACCGATCCTGACACGACCGACTACCGCGGCCTCTCCATGCTGCTGGCCCCCAAGACGCGGGGCGACGACGCCAATCCGTTCCCGACCGAGGGCATGAGCGGCGGCGAGATCGGCGTTCTCGGCTATCGCGGCATGAAGGAATACGAGATCGGCTTCGACGGCTTCACGGTCCCGGCCGCCAACCTGCTGGGCGGCGTCGAGGGCCAGGGCTTCAAGCAGCTGATGGCCACCTTCGAAAGCGCCCGCATCCAGACCGCCGCCCGCGCCATCGGCGTGGCCCAGCGCGGCCTGGAGCTGGGTCTCAACTACGCTCTGGACCGCAAGCAGTTCGGCGGGCCGATCTTCGGCTTCCCGCGCGTGGCCAACAAGCTGGCCATCATGGCCGCCGAGATCATGGGCGTGCGCCAGCTGACCTACTTCGCGGCCCGCCAGAAGGACGAGGGCAAGCGCTGCGATCTCGAGGCCGGCATGGCCAAGCTGATCGCCGCCCGCGTCGCCTGGGCCGCCGCCGACAACGCGCTGCAGATCCACGGCGGCAACGGGTTCGCGATGGAATACGAGATCAGCCGCGTGCTGGCCGACGCCCGTATCCTCAACATCTTCGAGGGCGCCGGCGAGATCCAGGCCCAGGTCATCGCCCGCCGGCTGCTCGAAGACGGGAACTGATCAGACCGGGGACATGTGCCGTCTTCGGTACGTGTCCCCTGCAGCTTCAAGCGGCGGGGGACACGCACTGAAGTGCATGTCCCCAGTACTCACCGTGGCAGCAGACCGTGGAAGATCAGCCGGATCTGGCGGTCCATGATGATGGTCATGTCGGCGTGGTCGGCCTCGCCGGCCGCGGCGAGGCGGTAGTTCCAGGCATAGGCGCCCATGAGGGTGTCCAGAATCAGATCGAGGTCAGCGTCATCGCGGACCTCGCCCTTCGTCTGACCCTCGCGGAGCATGTCGATGATCATGGCCTTGAAGCGCGTGTTGCGCCCGTAGGGCACCGTGCTGGAGTCCAGGGACGGGCTGAACGACGCGGCGATGTGGGCCAGGAACAGCCGCACCCGCCGGCATTCGAAGTCGTAGTGGATCGCGAACAGCGAGCAGAGCCGGTCAATGACCGAGCCCCGCATATGCCGGGCGACGTGGTCGAGCTCGCGGTAGAGGGCGTCGACCCGGTCGTCCATGACCTGGCTGAGGACGTCGGCCTTGGAGGCGAAGGTCGTGAACACGCTGCCGACGGAGACGCCGGCCCGCTCCGCGACGGCGCGGATCGTGGTTTCCTCGTAGCCGATCTCGTTGAAGAGATCGCGCGCCGCCTCAAGCACCTTTCGGCGCGTTTCCAGCTTCTGCGTCTCGCGTACGCCCAAACGATGTCCCCCCGGACAGCCGCGCCGCTCTCCCCGAGCGGCGCGGCGAAAGTCCCTAGGCCTTGACGGCCGTCAACACGACGTCGATCCGGTCGCCCAGTTTGTCGGTCTGGTTCTCGACCGATGCGCCGTCGAACGCGGCGGGGCGATAGCCGGCGAGAAACAGGTCCCACATCAGATCGGCGATCAGACGCAGGTCGAAGCGTTGCACCAGTTCGCCGCGCTCGACGCCGCGCTCCAGAACTTCCAGCACCAGGGCGCGGATCGGACGCATGCTTTCACGGCGCAGGCGCTCCGCCTCCGGTGTGCGGACCCAGGACGCGGCGAGGGCGGCGAGTATCAAGGGCAGTTGATGGGCATGGGCGCGGTAGGCGGCGCCGAACATGCCGACCAGCGCTTCCCGGGCGGTGGCGGCCCCGACGACGGCGTCCTGCATCGGCTCGAGCAGGGCCGCGAAGTCGTCGTTCAGGATGGCGTCGAAAAGCTCGTTCTTGTCGGCGAAGCTTGCGAACACCGCGCCCGTCGACATGCCGGCTGCCTTGGCGATGTCCCGAATCGTGGCGCCTTCGTAGCCGCGCTCGATGAACAGATCGCGCGCCGCCTGCAGGACCTTCTCGCGGGTCTGCTGCTTGGCCATGGCGCGGCGGGTCATCTTCTGCGGCCGAATGGCGGGCGCGTTCATGCGCATGGGAATGTGGTTCATTGGACCGCCTCCAGACGAGCCAGCGCGGCCTCGGCGCGCTTCTCGAATTCCACGCTGTACTCCTCGACGACCTTGACCAGGACGTCAGCGTACCGGCGTGCAAGATCGCGGCCGTCCTGCGCGGCGTCGCGCAGGTCCTCGATCAACTGCCGAACCTCGGCGATGGTTTCACTATCCGCCGCCGGGTTGGCGGCGGCGCTTTGGGGCATTCCCATGGCTGGCTCCGTCTCGCCTCCCCGCCTGTCCAGGTCGACGCGATCCGCGGTGAGGAGTTGATCGCGCTCAATGAACATGCTCACCGAGCGATGTCTTGTTCCGGTTACACGACGTTCCGGTGACGATCAAGCAGAATCATCGCGCGATGAATATCCGCATTTCGGGGAAAAAATCCACATTTCGGGGATAAACGCATGGCTCGGAGGTGCTTCGCGCGTGGCGGCCAGCAGGCCCGCCGCCCAAAATCGGCGAACAAAGTCGCTGATCATGATCGCTGAGCGTGAAATCGAACCCTGGCCAGGCGGCGCAGGTGGTCCCATTGCTCCCCGCGCGCTAGATAATGCTGCATGGACACGCTCTTCGATATTCTCATCCCGGTCTCGCTCGCGGCGGTGCTCATGGCCCTGCTGGCCGGCCTGTACGCCCTGCACAGGGGCGGCGACTTTGGCCGCTCCTATTCCAACCGACTCATGCGGTTGCGCGTCGTGCTTCAGTTTGTCGCTGTCATGGTGCTGGTGGCCGCCTTCTGGTGGAAGACGCGGGGTTAGCCGGCATGGTCACGCTCAACCGAATCTACACCCGCACCGGCGATGACGGCACGACCCGGTTGTCGACCGGCGAGCCCGTGCCCAAGGACAATCCGCGCGTCGAAGCCTACGGCAGCGTGGACGAAACCAACAGCTGTCTGGGACTGGTGCGACTGCACACCGGTGGCGACCCGGTGCTGGACGCCATCCTGGCCCGGGCGCAGAACGACCTGTTCGATCTCGGCGCCGACCTTGCGACGCCTGATCGCGGCGAGCCGCTGGGCTGGGAGCCTCTCCGCATCCTTGAGTCGCAGGTGGAGCGGCTGGAGCAGGAGATCGACCTGCTGAACAGCGAGCTGTCGGCCCTCACATCCTTCGTGCTGCCCGGCGGCACGCCGGCGGCGGCGGCGCTGCACCTGGCGCGCACCGTCTGCAGACGGGCGGAGCGGGCCTGCGTGACCCTGGCCGGATTGCCGGACGAGCCGGTCAGTGCGGCAGCGATCAAGTATCTCAACCGCCTGTCGGATCTGCTGTTCGTCGCCGGCCGCTGGGCCAACGACAAGGGAGCGGGAGACGTGCTCTGGGTTCCGGGCGGAACCCGCTGACGCCTATTTCGGCGCGGGAGCCGGGGCCGGGGCCGGGGCCGGGGCAGGCGCCGCTGCGGGCGGCGTCGACGCGGCCGGATAACCCAGATGATCGCGCTGGTTTTCCTCAGCGGCCTTCTTTTCCGACCATTCCTTGCGGCTGACGCCGGCCGGCCTGCCGGTGATGTCGGGAATGTAGATCGGCTGGGCGCAGACCCGACGGTCGCGGTCCCACCACTGGCCGCCCTCCTCGCACCGCTTGGCCGGCCAGACATAGAAGATCTGGTAGGCCCACACCGCCGCGCAGGCGACTGCGAAGATGCCGAGGAAGACAAGCTTGAGGCGGTCGATGGTCGGATTCATGCGAGGGCCTTTACCTGAAAGGTCCGCCGCAGCCTAGACTGTCGCCCGCCGACGCTGGAGCCGGAACGCGACCGCCGCCGCTGGCCCTTGCCGGGCATTTTTCCGGCCCCAGATTAACCCGAACGGAAACTTGCATTGCGCGCGGGAGTCGGTATCAGCCTGTTCGCGCAAGATTTTTCGCAACGCAACACGGCGGAATAAGCCCATGAAGGTGCTCGTCCCGGTCAAACGGGTGATCGATTATAACGTGAAGGCTCGGGTGAAGCCCGACCAGTCGGGCGTCGACCTGGCCAACGTCAAGATGTCCATGAATCCCTTCTGCGAGATCGCGGTCGAAGAAGCCGTCCGTCTCAAGGAAAAGGGTGTCGCCACCGAGGTCGTGATCGTCTCGATCGGCCCGGCCCAGGCGCAGGAAACCATCCGTACGGCGCTGGCCATGGGCGGCGACCGCGGCATCCTCATCCAGTCCGATACCGACGTCGAACCGCTGGCCGTGGCCAAGCTGCTCGCCGCCGTGGCCAAGGACGAAGGCGCCGACGTGGTGCTGATGGGCAAGCAGGCCATCGACGGCGACAACAACGCCGTGGGCCAGATGCTCTCCACCCTGCTCGACTGGCCGCAGGCCACCTTCGCCAGCAAGGTCGAGATCGGCGGCGGCAAGGCCGTGGTGACCCGCGAGGTCGACGGCGGCCTTCAGGTCCTGGAAGTCGACCTGCCGGCGGTGATCACCGCCGACCTGCGCCTCAACGAGCCGCGCTACGCTTCGCTGCCCAACATCATGAAGGCGAAGAAGAAGGAAATCGCGACCAAGACGACCGGCGATTACGGCGTCGACGTCGCCCCGCGCCTCAAGGTGCTGAAGGTGGCCGAACCGGCCAAGCGCTCGGCCGGCGTCAAGGTCGAAAACGCCGCCGAACTGGTGGCCAAGCTCAAGACTGAAGCGGGGGTGCTCTGATGGCCGTTCTCGTCGTCGCCGATAACGACAACGCGCACCTGCGCGACACCACCCACAAGACCGTCACCGCCGCCCTGGCGATGTCGGGCGACGTGGACGTCCTGGTCCTGGGCCAGGGCGCCGACGCCGCGGCCGCCGCCGCCGCCAAGATCGACGGCGTGCGCAAGGTCATCCTGGCCGAAAGCGCGGACGTGGGCCACGGCATCGCCGAAGCCATCTGTGACACCATCATCGGCCTGGCTGGCGGCTACGATGCCGTGCTGGTTCCGGCCACCTCGGCGGGCAAGAACTTCGCCCCCCGCGTGGCGGCCAAGCTCGACGCCTCGCCGATCTCGGACGTCATCGAAGTGGTCAGCGCCGACACCTTCGTGCGCCCCATCTACGCCGGCAACGCGCTGGAAACCGTCCAGACCGCCGACAAGACCAAGGTCCTGACCGTCCGCCCGACCGCCTTCAAGGCCGCGGGTGAAGGCGGCTCGGCTTCGGTCGAGAAGGTCGCCGCCGCCTCGGCCGGCAAGAGCCGCTTCCAGTCGGAAGAGATGGTCAAGTCGGACCGTCCGGAACTGACGGCCGCCAAGATCGTCGTCTCCGGCGGTCGCGCCATGGGCTCGGCCGAAGAGTTCCAGAAGGTCATCGAGCCGCTGGCCGACAAGCTGGGCGCCGCCGTCGGCGCCTCGCGCGCCGCCGTGGACGCCGGCTATGCGCCGAACGACTACCAGGTCGGCCAGACCGGCAAGGTCGTCGCCCCGGCGCTCTACATCGCCATCGGCATCTCGGGCGCCATCCAGCACCTGGCCGGCATGAAGGACTCCAAGGTGATCGTCGCGATCAACAAGGACGCCGACGCGCCGATCTTCCAGGTCGCCGACTATGGCCTGGTGGCTGACTACAAGGCCGCCGTGCCGGAACTGATGGCCGCGCTGGGCTAGACCACCTCGCACCACAGCGAATGACGAGGGCCCGGAGCGCATGCTCCGGGCCTTTTTCGTGGTGGTTACTCCGGATCCTGGAAGACGCCGTCCTGGAACAGGGTCGGGCCGAACCAGGGGTGATGGAAGTCCATGGTGAAGCGGAACCGTCCGCCGCCGACGTCGCGGTGCACGACATGGGCGCGGCCGGGGGTCAGCAGATCCGGGATCGGCAGGCGAAGGCCGCCCAGGCTGAAGAAGTAGCGGCGGCTGCGGAAGTGCAGGGCGCCGTCCTCGACGCTGACGCTCAGCGCCATGCCCAGACCCCCGCGCACCACCTCCAGCAGCTCGCCGTCGGCTGTCATCAGTTTGGTCGAGCTGACCAGAACCGGCGAGCGACGGTCGAAGCGGTAGGTGCGGGCCCAGACCAGCCCGCCGCGCGCGTCCTGATGCACATCGACCGAGGTCGGCACGTCGGCGCCCGTCCAGGGCGCCAGCGGCGTGCCGATCAGCCGGCAGACCTGCGCAACCAGCCGGCCGACCCAGCTGGCCTCGACCACCATGCGACCGTCGTAGACGGTGTTGAGCCCCTGGGCCGGATGGGCGGCGAAGCGATGCTGCACGGCGGCCGGCAACCGGGCCCAGGCGTCCGGGCCGAGGAGGGCCGGGAAATCGAGGGGCGCGAAGTCCGGTTCCGCAAGGGCGGGGACCTCAGCCCCCTGATATCCCGTCAGCACCCGTTCCATCGCCTTGTCTCCTTCTCTAGCGTCCTATGAACCCGGCGACCTTCGCGCCAAGGCTCATCAGCTTGACCAGCGTCGGGCGCGGGATCTGGCGAACCTGGCCGTACCAGCGGTCCATCCGGGTCATGAACCCTTGCATGTCCTTGAGCCGGGCCTTCACCCCCGAAGGGGTGGATGGATCGGCCTCGGCCTCCGCCACGCAGGCGGCCAGCATCTCCAGCGTCGGGTCGATCTCGCGCTTCTTCCGGCCCTCGACGATCAGGGTCAGCATGTCCCAGGGATCGGTCTTGCCCTCGAAGTGGTCGCGCCGGTCGCCGGGCAGGTGGAGGAGGCGGATCAGGCCCCAGCCCTGCAGCTCCTTGAGGCTGTTGGAGACGTTCGACCGCGCGATGGTCAGGGTCTGGGCGATCTCCTCGGCGTGCATCGGCCGCCCGGCGAGGAACAGAAGCGCCTGGATCTGGGCCACCGACCGGTTGACGCCCCACCGCGTCCCCATCTCCCCCCAGTGGAGGATGTAGCGCTGCATGGCGG
>JBIKTU010000372.1:0-3040 GCA_044347965.1 Caulobacter sp. | reverse complement strand
GTCAGGGTTCCTGCAACGCCTGCACATGCGCCCGGGCGGACTGACCGAGCGCTTCGAGGTCGTAGCCACCCTCGAGCGAGGAGACAACCCGGCCCTTTGTGCGCTGGTTGGCCACCGAGACGATGGCGCGGGTGGCCCAGGCGAAATCCTCGGCCTCCAGCTGCTGGCTGGCCAGCGGGTCGCGGGCGTGGGCGTCGAAGCCGGCGGAGATCAGGATCAGGTCCGGTGCGAAGGCGTCGACGCTCTCCATCAGCCGGTCGAAGACTTTGCGCCACTTCTCGCGCGGCGAGTTGGGGCCGACCACGCCGTTGACGATGTTGCCGACGCCGGTCTCCGATGCATCGCCGGTGCCGGGATAGAGCGGCCGCTGGTGGATCGAGGCCAGGAACAGGGTCGGATCGGTCTCGAACACGGCCTGGGTGCCGTTGCCGTGGTGGACGTCGAAGTCGACCACGGCGATGCGGGCCAGCCCCGCCGCCTGCGCGGCCCGGGCGGCGACGGCGACGTTGCTGAACATGCAGAAGCCCATGGCGGCCTCGGGCTCGGCATGGTGCCCCGGCGGACGCACCGCGCAGAAGGCCCGGTCAACGCCGCCGGCCGCCACGTCGCGCACCGCCTGGGTGACCGCGCCCGCCGCCCGCAGCGCCGCCTGCAGGCTGCCCGGTCCCATGAAGGTGTCCGGGTCCAGCTGCACCACGCCCGGCGCACGGCCCGCGTCGTACACAGACTGCAGGAAGCCTTCGGGATGCACGCGGAGCAGATCGCCGTGCTGGGCCAGCGGCGCCTCGCGGGAGTCCAGATCGAGGTTGGTCGCGTCGTTCAGCGCATCGATCACGGCGCCCAGCCGCTCCGGCCGCTCGGCGTGCGACGCGCCCGGACGGTGATCGAACATGGCCGCATGGGTGTAGAGGGCGATGGTCATGCGCTCACTCTACCCAACTCGGTGGCTCCACCCAACTCCGTCTCCCCGGCGGATACCGGGGCCCATCTTCAGCTGGCTCCGCGCTGGCCGCGTGGGTCCCGGCCTTCGCCGGGAAAACGGTTTGGGGTAGATCGGCGTCCATGACTCTTCCCACCATCCGCCGCGCCACGTCCGCCGACGCCGAAGCCCTGAGCCGCATCGGCGCGGAGACCTTCACCGAGACCTTCAGCCACCTCTACCCGCCGGAGGATCTGGCCGCCTTCCTGGAAGCCGCCTACGCCGTGGAGAAGTCCCGCCGCGATCTCGAGGACCCGGACAAGGCGGTCTGGCTGGTCGAGGCGGACAGCGCCGTGGTCGGCCACGCGCTCGCCGGTCCCTGCGACCTGCCGCATGACGAGGTCACTCCGGCCTGCGGCGAGCTCAAGCGCCTCTATGTCCTGAAGGCCTTCCAGGGCGGGGGCACGGGCTCGCTCCTGCTCGCCGAGACCCTTGCCTGGCTGGAGCGCGACGGCCCGCGCCGGCTGTGGATCGGGGTCTGGTCAGAGAACTTTGGAGCGCAGCGGCTCTATGGGCGCCTCGGCTTCGAGAAGGTCGGCGAGTACCACTTCATCGTCGGCGAGACCCGCGACCACGAGTTCATCCTGCGGCGGGGGTGAGGCCGAAACGGGGAGACACACTCTTTATCGACATTCGATTTCCTGCTTCTCGACAAAGAGTGTGTGTCCCCTTTGTCCCGGTGGTCGCCGAAGACCGGCGTTACGCCTTGCGGGCTTCGACACGCGTCCTGCGGACGCTGCTCAGCATGACGTGGGTGGGTGGCCTAATTGCGACGTCATCCTGAGCAGCCGCGCAGCGGCGTGTCGAAGGACGCAACGCGCCTGTCCAAGCTGGACAGGAGGCGAGGAAGCCCCCATCCTCTGTCAAACAACCGTTCGACACAGAGACCGCCCATGTTCATGCGCTTCTTCACAGAGCTCCGCGAGGCCAAGGTGCCCGTGTCGCTGAAGGAGTACCTCATGCTGATGGAGGCGCTCGACAAGGACGTCATCGATCGGTCGGTGGAGGACTTCTACTTCCTGTCGCGCTCGGCGCTGGTGAAGGACGAGAAGAACCTCGACAAGTTCGACCGCGTGTTCGGCCATGTGTTCAAGGGGCTGGAGTCACTCGGCGAGGACGTCACCAGCGAGATTCCGGCCGAGTGGCTGAAGCTGCTGACCGAGAAATTCCTGACCGACGAGGAGAAGGCGGCGATCGAGGCCATGGGCGGCTTCGACAAGCTGATGGAGACCCTGCAGGAGCGCCTCAAGGAGCAGAAGAAGCGCCACGAGGGCGGCAACAAGATGGTCGGCACCGGCGGCACCAGCCCCTACGGCGCCAACGGCTACAATCCCGAAGGCGTGCGCATCGGCCAGGACAAGGGCCGCCACGGCAAGGCCGTGAAGGTCTGGGACAAGCGCGAGTACAAGAACCTCGACGACAGCGTCGAGCTGGGCACCCGCAACATCAAGGTCGCCCTGCGCCGGCTGCGCAAGTTCGCCCGCGAAGGGGCGCCGGACGAACTGGATCTGGACGGCACCATCAAGGGCACGTCGCAGAAGGGCTACCTCGACATCCAGATGCGCGCCGAGCGCCGCAACAAGATCAAGGTGCTGATCTTCTTCGACATCGGCGGCTCGATGGACAGCCACATCAAGCTCTGCGAGGAGCTGTTCAGCGCGGCGCGGACCGAGTTCAAGAACCTCGAATTCTTCTACTTCCACAACTGCCTCTACGAGAGCGTGTGGAAGGACAACCGCCGCCGCCAGACCGAGAAGCAGAACACCTGGGACGTGCTCCACAAGTTCCCGGCCGACTACAAGGTGATCTTCGTCGGCGACGCGACCATGAGCCCCTACGAGATCACCTATCCGGGCGGCAGCGTGGAGCACTGGAACGAGGAGCCGGGCGCCATCTGGATGGACCGGGTGACGCAGATCTATCACAGCGCCGTCTGGCTGAACCCGACCGCCGAGCGTCACTGGGACTACACCCAGTCGATCCAGGTGATGAAGCAGCTGATGGGCGACCGCATGTTCCCGCTGACCATCGACGGCCTCGACAAGGCCATGCGCGAGCTCG
>JBIKTU010000371.1:0-3047 GCA_044347965.1 Caulobacter sp. | reverse complement strand
CCAGATGCTGGTCGCCGCGCGGTTGGGACCGGCCGGGCGGCGCGTCCTGCGCAACACCGAGCTCGGCCTGCATCGGCTCGACGGCCCGAGCGAGCGACAGGCGCTGACCTCCGTGGCCGAGGTCGAGGACGCCCTGCGGGACGTCTTTGGCCTGTCTCTTCCCGACCGCACTCTGCTGCGGGAGAGGGTCGCGCGGTTGCTTTGAACCGCCGTCGGCATTGACTCGGGCGCCCGATGCCCCGATACCGCGCCCGCAAAACGGAGACTCCCATGGAGATTCGCGAAGGGCTCACCTTCGACGATGTTTTGCTCGAACCCGGCCCGTCGGAAGTCATGCCGACGCAGGTTTCCACGGAAACCCGGTTCACGCGCGAAATCAGTCTGAACATACCGCTCGTGTCCGCCGCCATGGACACGGTCACCGAAAGCCGGCTGGCCATCGCAATGGCCCAGTCCGGCGGCATGGGCATCCTGCACCGCAACCTCACCGTCGACGAGCAGGCCGAGCAGGTTCGCGAGGTCAAACGGTACGAAAGCGGCATGGTCATCAACCCGCTGACGATCCATCCCGATACGACGCTGGCCGAGATCCGCGAGATCAAGGCGCGCCGGAAAATCTCGGGATTTCCGGTGGTTGAGCCGGGAACCGGCAAGCTGGTCGGCATCCTGACCAACCGCGACATGCGCTTCGAGACCGACGAGCGGCTCAAGGCCGCCTCGATCATGACGAAGGACAATCTGATCACCGTCCGCGAGGGCATCGACCCCGTCGAGGCGGTCGGCTTGCTGCGCACGCACAAGATCGAACGGTTGATCGTCGTCGATGATCTGGGTCGGGCGGTCGGCCTGATCACCGTCAAGGACATCGACAAGGCGCACGACCATCCGCACGCCGCCAAGGACGACAAGGGCCGCCTGCGGGTCGGCGCCGCCTCGACGGTTGGCGACGCCGGCTTCGAGCGCTCACTGGCGCTGGTTGAGGCCGGGGTGGACGTGGTGGTTATCGACACCGCCCATGGGCACTCCAAACAGGTCGCCGACGCCGTCGCCCGGCTGAAGCGCGAAACCAACCGCGTCCAGATCGTCGCCGGCAATATCGCCACCTACGACGCCGCCCGCGCCCTGATCGACGCCGGCGCCGACGCGGTGAAGGTCGGCATCGGCCCCGGTTCGATCTGCACCACCCGCATCGTGGCCGGCGTGGGCGTGCCACAGCTGACCGCCATCGCCGAGGCCGCCCGCGCCGCGCGCGACAGCGGCGTGCCGGTGATCGCCGACGGCGGCATCAAGTACTCGGGCGACCTGGCCAAGGCGATCGCCGCCGGCGCCAGCGTGGCCATGATGGGTTCGATGTTCGCCGGCACCGAGGAGTCCCCGGGCGAGGTGTTCCTCTACCAGGGCCGGTCCTACAAGTCGTACCGCGGCATGGGCTCGCTGGGGGCCATGGCCCGGGGCTCGGCCGACCGCTACTTCCAGAAGGACATCACCGACACCTTCAAGCTGGTTCCGGAGGGTATCGAGGGGCAGACCCCGTTCAAGGGGCCGATTTCGCCGGTGATCCACCAGCTGGTCGGCGGCCTGCGCGCCGCCATGGGCTACGTCGGCGCGCCTGACATCGCCGAGTTCCAGAAGCGGGCGAGGTTCATCCGCATCACCGGCGCCGGCCTGCGGGAAAGCCACGTCCATGACGTGATGATCACACGGGAAGCGCCGAACTATCCGAGCGCTGTCTAGATGCCGGTGGCGTTCGAACTGCAGATGGTCGGGGCAGCCGTGGTCATCGGGATTGTCCATGTGATGGCCGTGGCTGTCGTCGGGGACCGGCAGCGGGGACTGACCTGGAGCGCGGGTGCACGAGACGCGCCGATCCCGTTGACCGGCGTCGGCGGTCGGCTGGAGCGCGCCGCCGCCAACTTCCTTGAGACCTTTCCGTTTTTCGCCGCGGCGGTTGTGATTGCCACGCTCGCCGACCGGCTCGGTCCGCTGACCTCGGTCGGCGCCCTGCTCTATATCGGCGGCCGTATCGTCTATCTGCCGCTCTATGCCTTCGGCGTGCCCTGGGCGCGCAGCATCGTCTGGTTCATTTCACTGTTCGGGATCATCGCGATCCTGCTGGCCCTGGTGGTCTGATGCGCGACGGCGGGCGGGTTTCAGCGGCGATCGAGGTCCTTGCCGAGATCGAGGCGCGGCATTTTCCGGTCCGTATGGCGCTGAAGCGCTGGGGCGAGAGCGCGCGTTACGCCGGCTCCAAGGACCGGGCCTTCGTCTCCGGCCTCGTGCTCGACGCCCTGCGCCGCAAGCGCTCGCTGGGCTGGATGATGGGTGACGCAAGCCCGCGGGCCGTGGTGATCGGCGTGCTGGCGCATGTCTGGCAGTGGACGCCGGAGCGGATCGCCGAGGCGGCCGCGGAAGAGCACGGCTTCGGCGCGCTCAGCGAGACCGAACAGCAGCGGCTGTCCGATCCCGTCCCGCTGTCGGGCGCCGCCGCGCCGGTGGCCGGCGACTATCTCGACTGGCTGGAGCCGCATCTGGCCCGCGTCTTCGGCGAGGCTGTCCGCGACGAGATGGCGGCTCTGTCGGACCGCGCGCCCGTGGACCTGCGTATCAACACCCTCAAGACCGATCTCGAGCGCGGCGCGAAGGCCGTCGCCCTGATCGGCGGCGCGCCGGCCGGCCTGCTCGACACGGCCTTCCGCATCCCCGCGCCCCAGGCCGCCGACCGCACGCCGTCGGTGGAAGCGGTCCCGGCCTTCTCGAAGGGCTGGTTCGAGGTTCAGGACCTCGGCTCCCAGCTCGCCGCCGCCGTGGCCGGCGAGATCAAGGGCAAGCAGGTGCTGGACTTCTGCGCCGGCGGGGGCGGCAAGACCCTGGCCCTGGCGGCGGCCATGAACAACAGCGGCCAGATCTTCGCCCACGACAGCGACGCCCGCCGCCTGGCCGACACCATCCGGCGCAGCCAGCGGGCAGGGGTCCGCAACCTGCAGATCCGCTCGCCGGTCGAGGCCGAACCGCTCAAGGGCATGGACGGCAGGATGGACGTCGTCTTC
>JBIKTU010000370.1:0-3060 GCA_044347965.1 Caulobacter sp. | reverse complement strand
CTCTGCCTGGCCGAGGCCTCGCGCCTGCTGGGCCGGCCGGTCGACCCGCGCCGGGTGCTCTGCATCGGCGACGGCGTCCATACGGACGTCCAGGGCGCCGAGCAGCAGGGGCTGGACTGCCTGTTCATCGCCAAGGGCATCCACGGCGAAACGGCCATGGGCCCGGACGGCAGGCTCTCGCCCGCCGGCGTCGACGCCCTCCTGGCCGCGGAAGGCGTCAAGGCCGGCTACGCCATGGCGGATCTGATCTGGTGATGGACTGAACTTCCCTGTCATCCCGGACGCCGCAGGCGATCCGGGAGCCAGGGGGACGGCGCAAGTGGTCCCGGCTCTCCGCGCTTCGCGCTGCGGCCGGGATGACAGGGAAGAAGAAGGAAACGCGCGATGACGGCACTGTTCTTTGAAGACCTCAGCGTCGGCCAGTCGGCCGAACTGACCCGCCTGGTGGACGAGAAGGCCATCCAGGGCTTCGCCGACGTCAGTGGCGACCACAATCCGGTCCACCTGGACGAGGCCTTCGCCGCGACCACCCAGTTCAAGACCCGCATCGCCCACGGCATGCTGTCGGCCGCCTACATCTCGGCCCTGATCGCCGGCAAGCTGCCGGGACCGGGCGCCATCTACCTGGGCCAGACGCTCAGCTTCAAACGCCCGGTCAAGATCGGCGACGAGGTCACCGTCACGGCCACCATCACCGCCCTCGACCAGGAGAAGGCGCGCGTCACCCTGTCGACGGTCTGCACGGTCGGCGGCAAGACCGTGCTCGACGGCGAGGCCCTGATCATGGCGCCGCGCAAGGCCGGCTGATGAGCCTGCGGATCGTCCATGGCTGGAAGGGCCTGTCGGCCGCCGATCGCGGCGCGGCCGTGGCGCTGGGCAATTTCGACGGCGTCCACCTTGGCCACCGCGAGGTGATCGCCGGGGCGGTCGAGGCCGGCCGGCGGCTGGGTGCGCCGGTGGGGGTGATCAGCTTCGACCCCCACCCGCGCCGGCTGTTCCAGCCCGACGAGCCGGCCTTCCGGCTGATGACCACCGACCAGCAGGCCCGGGTGCTGGAGACCATGGGCGTGGACCGCTTCTACGTCCTGCCGTTCGACTTCGAGATGGCCAACTTCAGCGACCGCGACTTCGCTCTGAAGGTGCTGCACGAGGGCCTGGGCGTGCGCCACGTCGCCGTCGGCTTCGACATCTCCTTCGGCAAGGGCCGCACCGGCAGCCCGGCGCTGATGACGGCCTATGGCGAGGAGATGGGCTTTTCCGTCTCCGTCGCCGAGGCAGTGGGCGAGGGCGCCGAGAAGTACAGCTCCACCGGCGTGCGCGAAGCGCTGCGCGAGGGCCGCCCGCAGGACGCCGCCGCCATCCTCGGCCAGCCGTTCGCCATCGAGGGCGTCGTGCGCCGCGGGAAGCAACTGGGCCGCACCCTGGGCTTTCCGACGGCCAACGTCTTCATGGCCGACTATGTGGCGCCCCGGAAGGGCGTCTACGCCACCCGCACCCGCCTGCCCGACGGCCGCGTGGTCCCCGGCGTCGCCAACATCGGCAACAACCCGACCACGGGCGAGGTCGAGACCCGGCTCGAGGTCTGGCTGTTCGACTTCGACGAGGACCTCTACGGCCAGGTCATCGAGACCCGGCTGATCGCCTTCCTCCGTCCGGAGGAGAAGTTCGATTCCATCGAGGCGATGGTCGAACAGATCCGGGTGGACGAGCGACAGGCGCGGGACATTCTGTCGTAATCCCTGCCCCGTCATCGTCGGACTTGTTCCGACGACCCATGAACACCGTCGTTGTCCATTGCGCACGTTGCTGTCCGCGACCCGCCGGTTCGCTCATCAGGCATGGGTCGTCGGAACAAGTCCGACGATGACGGCATTGGGGGGAGCCGGGGAGGATTCACCGTAGGGGCGATCACCCCTTCCCACGCCCGCCCCGCCATGCTTCCGTTAACCTTGGTGAGGCGGGGGCCGGAATGCTCAAGGGGCGCAAGTACGATCTGTTCGCGCAGGCCAGGCGCCCGCGCCGCCGCCTGCCGGCCACCTTCAACTATCCGCCCGAGACGCAGCTGGTGTTTGACCCCGGCGAGGCGCCGCCGCTGTTCGTGCGCGACCAGGGGCTTCTTGACGCCTATTCCAACGCCGTCGTCGACGCCGTCGAGGCGGTGGGCCCGGCGGTTGTGCGGGTCATCCCCATCGTGCCCGACGGCTATATCGCCGGCGAGGGCTCGGGCTTCTTCGTCAGCACCGACGGGCTGATTCTCACCAACAGGCACGTCATCGCCGGGGTGAACCGCTTCGCCATCATCACCGCCGACGGCCACGGCCTGACCGCCCGGCCGATCGGCGAAGACGCCGACACCGACATCGCCGTCCTGCGGCTCGAACAGTCGATGCGCACGCCCTGCGCCAAGCTCGGCGATTCCAAGAGCCTGCGCCGCGGCCAGCTGGTCATCGCCATCGGCGCGCCGCTGGGCTTCGAGGCCACGGTCACCACCGGGGTGGTCAGCGCGCTCGGCCGCTCGATTCGCGGCGAGCGTGGCCGCCTCATCGAGGACCTGATCCAGACCGACGCGGCCCTGAACCCCGGCAACAGCGGCGGGCCCCTGGTCAACTCGGCCGGCGAGGTGATCGGCGTGGCCACGGCGGTGATCAGCGGGGCCCAGGGCCTGTGCTTCGCCGTCGCCTCCAACACCGCCTCGTTCGTGATGAACGAGATCCTCAAGCACGGCTATGTCCAGCGCGGTTCGATCGGCGTGGTCGCCCAGCAGACTCCGGTGCCGCCCTCGATCCAGAAGTCGGCCGGCGTCAACCAGGCCTACGCCGCCTGGGTGGCGACGGTGGAGCCGGGCGGCCCGGCCGCCAAGGCGGGCCTGGCCCAGGGCGACCTGATCGTGGCCGCCGACGGCAAGCCGGTCACCGGCCTGGACGACCTGCTCCGCGTGCTGGGCCCCGGCAGCATCGGCAAGAGCATCGCCTTCGACGTCGTCCGCGCCGGCCGCCGGATGACGGTGACCGTGACGCCGAAGATGCGGAAGAAATCCTAGCCCTCTTCTCCCTCCCCCTT
>JBIKTU010000369.1:0-3073 GCA_044347965.1 Caulobacter sp. | reverse complement strand
GAGATCTACGCTTCCGACGAGGCCCTGAAAGCCCACGGCGGCACCGACTACTTCAAGGCCGCCGGCGCCGCGATGGGCCCGACGATGGCTGGCCGTCCCGAGATCGAATACCTCGACGGCGTGGAGTAGCGGCCGTGGACCTCGCCTTCTCGGAAGAGGACAAGGCCTTCCAGCGCGAGGTCCGCGACTGGATCGCCGAGAACTACGACGAGGACCTGCGCCGGCAGATGTCCCAGTCCAAGAACGGCTATCTCGACAAGGCCGGCCAGGTGAAGTGGCAGAAAAAGCTCGCCGCGCGCGGCTGGGCCGCCACCAACTGGCCGGTCGAGTATGGCGGAACGGGCTTCACGCCGAGCCAGGCCTACATCTTCAACATGGAGATGAGCCTGGCCGGCGTGCCGACCTCGTCCCCTATGGGCCTGAAGATGGTCGCCCCGGTGATCATGGCCTTCGGCACCGATGAGCAGAAGGCGCAGCACCTTCCGCCGATCATCAATTCCGACATCTGGTGGTGCCAGGGCTACAGCGAGCCGGGCTCCGGCTCCGATCTGGCCAGCCTGCAGATGAAGGCCGAGCGGGACGGCGATGACTACGTCCTGAACGGTTCGAAGATCTGGACGACCCACGCGCAGTGGGCCGACTGGATGTTCTGCCTGGTCCGCACGGACAACAGCGGCAAGCCGCAGAACGGCATCTCCTTCCTGTTGCTGCGGATGGACACGCCGGGCATCCAGATCAAGCCGCTGCCGACCCTCGACGGGCCGGCGACCGACGAGCAGGAGATCAATCAGGTCTTCTTCGACAATGTCCGCGTCCCGATCTCCAATCGCATCGGTGAAGAGGGCAAGGGCTGGACCTACGCCAAGTACCTGCTCGAATTCGAACGCGGCAACGCCTATGCCCCCGGCCTGATGAACCAGCTCAAGAAGGTTCGGACGATCGCGGCCGCGGAGCTGGCGGACAGCGGAGAACCCCTGATCCGGGACCGCGACTTCCAGCGCAAGCTGGCTGAAATGGAGATCCGCATCGAGTCGCTGAACGCGACCGAACTGCGCATCTTTTCGGCCATGGGATCGGGCGAGCCCGTCGGGCCGGCGTCCTCGATGCTCAAATGCGCTGGCTCCGAAGCCCAGCAGGCGATCACGGAACTGGCGCTTGAGGCGGTCGGCGGTTATGCGGCGCCCTTCATCCAGGACACCTGGGCGGTCACAAACGAACCGCGTCCGGGCCCTGACTACGCTGCGCCAGCCGCGCCGAGCTACTTCAACTACCGCAAGGCCTCGATCTACGCCGGGTCCAACGAGATCCAGCGCAACATCATGGCCAAGCTGGTTCTGGGTCTCTGAACAGCGGGGACATGCACCTTCCGGCGCATGTCCCCCGGTCATCAGCACTGCTTCTCGCGGTAGAGGCTGAGCAGGTGATTCATGCGCTGCTGCTTGGGCGACACGGTCGCCGGCGCGCCGTCATCACCGCTGTTGGCGATAGCATTGCCTGCCGCAATCGCGGTGGCGTCCGTGGCGGCGACGGCGGCCTGAGCCACCAGCGGGCTGAACGCGCCGCCCACCATGCCGCGCGCCAGGCCGTATCGCGCGGCGCCGGCCATCAACCCGCCAGCGGCTCCGCCCATGATGCCCTTGCCGGCCTTGGCTTTCTTCGCCTTCTTGGCCGCTTCCTGCTGTTCGGCCATCAGCTCGGCATTGAGCGTGTTTGCCTCGCCGGCCAGTGCCTCGCAGGTCATCTGGCGGTCGCCTGTGCGCAACACCTGGTAGATCGACGGATCAATCGTCGCGGCGGGCGCGGCGGGCGCGGCTGGCGCGGTGGGTGTGGCAGGAACCGCCGCGGCCGCCGGGGCCGCCGGCTGGACGAGGCTGGCGGCGGGCGGTGGCGCGGCGTCCTCGGGCGGAGCCTCGTTCGACACAGGCTGGCGCGCGAGCGCCGGCGAAGCGACCAGCGCCGCGGCGGTCATCAGGGCTGTCAGGCGTTTCATGGGACTCTTCCTCCGTTCAACTAAAGGCCGCGAGCCTTCCTGAGCTCGGCGACGATGGACATGTTGAGGCCCTGAAACGCGGCGCGAACCAGCGCGGTATAGCGTTCCGGTGCGACCTCGATCGCGTAGACCTGACTCTGGCGATAGAGCGAGCCGAGGCCCGCCGTGGCGAGGGCGTTGCTGATCGCGACGCTGTCGGAGCGGTCATCGACCTCGTACATGATGCCGAAGGGCTCGGTGGATCCGTGGTTGCCCTGCATCAGGAAGCCGCCATAGGGGCCCGATCCGAGGCCCTTTCGGGACCCGCCGACCATGAAGTTCGCTCCGGAACCGCTCAGGATGTCGAACCACACCCTGGCCCCGATCTGTGCCGAGCCGACATAGGTTCGGCTGCCGGTGCTTTCGAGCTGCTGGTAATCGAGCGCCAGCTGCGGGGTCAGCACCAGGGCGTCGGTCTCGATGCTCATGTCAGTGAGGGCGATGGCGGCCTTCGACGCTGACAGCACCGCCGAGGTGTAAGGATGCCCGGTCCTGAGCGGCGCGCTGCGTGGTCCGTAGACGCTCATCCCGTTGATCCCCCGGGCGCGCGTGCCGACCAGCTCCAGTCGGCCCGCCTCGGGCGTCGCGGCGATCTCTCCCGGCGTGACGACGTCGAAGCCGGCCGTCCTCAGTCGCATCAGCAAATCCTCATAGGCTTCCTGCGCAAGCTGTTCCGCCAGCGCGTCCGGAACGCCGACCAGCGTGGTGGTCAGGCTGGTGCGCCGCGGAGCCATCTCCGAGCCGGCGCCGCCGGCGAAGGCGCTGACCTTTCCGGTGCGGACGAGGGCCAAGGCGTAGGTCGGCACAAGGATGCGCGGGCGTTTGGCGCTGACCTTCGGGTTCCAGGGCTTGAGCTGCAGCGGTATGGCCGGCACGACGCCCGGCAGCATGCCGATCTGGCCAAGGCTGGCGAAGCCTTCCTCCTGGGATCCGGCGTAGCTGCGGCCGACGGCGCCGGTGACCCCGGTGACACCGGTGCGGGAGGAGGGCGCCGCGGCTGATGGAGGCGCGTAAAGGGAGCCGAACGGGTCGCTCTGGGCCCTC
>JBIKTU010000368.1:0-3081 GCA_044347965.1 Caulobacter sp. | reverse complement strand
ACCAGGCCCAGCACCGCCTGGACCGCCACCGCGGCGTCGGCGGCCGTGCCGCCCTCGCGCAGGACCCGCAGACCCGCCTCGACCGCCAGCGGATTGGCCGCCGACACCATGCCCGGCGCGCGGGGAGCGTCCGCCGCGGCCTGTCCAGCGGGCGCGAATGGGCCCGGCAGCAGGGAACAGCCGCCGAGCAGCAGTGCGAGAACAACAACAATCGGACGCATGCGAACTCCGCGATGGGACGCGCCACAATAGGGATCGCGCCGCGCAGGGAAAGCCCCCGGCCATGGACAAGTTCCGGGGCCCGTGCGACTCGAACGGCCATGAGCGCCGCCCGCCCCGGACCCCGCAACCTGATCACAGACGTGCCCGGCCTGCAGGTCGGTCAGGCGCAGGACGAGACCGTCCGGACCGGCGTCACCGTCATCCTGCCCGACGATCGCGCTGTCTGCGCCGTCGATGTGCGCGGCGGAGGCCCCGGCACGCGGGAAACCGACGCGCTCAACCCCGAGAATCTGGTCGATGCGGTCGACGCCGTCGTCCTGTCCGGCGGGTCGATGTACGGCCTGGGCGCCGGCGACGGCGTCGCAGCCTGGCTGGGCGCGCAGGGCCGCGGCTATCCGGTCTCCAGTCAACCCAACCTGCCGCGCGCGCCGATCGTGCCGGCCGCCATCCTGTTCGATCTCGGCAACGGCGGCGACAAGGCCTGGGGCGAGGATCCGCCCTATCGCCGGCTCGGCATAGAGGCGGTCAAGGCGGCGGGACACGACTTCGCGCTCGGCGTCGCCGGGGCCGGCTACGGAGCCAGGGCCGGACAGCTGAAGGGGGGAACCGGTTCGGCCTCCATCGTCACCTGGGACGGCTACACGGTCGGCGCCGTTGCGGCGGTGAACAGCTTCGGCTCGGTGGTCGGCGGCGATGGCCTCACCTTCTGGGCTTCGCCGTTCGAGATCGACGGCGAATTCGGCGGCCGCTCGCCCGCGGGCCTGAGCATCGCGGCCGACGACTGGGGCCGGGCCAAACTCAACCCCGGCGCCCGCGAGAACACCACCATCGCCTGCGTGGCCACAGACGTGGCGCTGAACAAGGCGCAGGCCCGGCGCGTGGCGATCATGGCCCAGGCCGGTCTCGCCATGTCGATGCGTCCCGTCCACACGCCGTTCGACGGCGACATCGTCTTCGCCTTGTCCACCGGCCGCCGGCCGATCGGCGACGCGCCTGATCGCATGGTGGCGCGCATCGGCGCCCTGGCCGCCGATTGCCTGGCGCGGGCCGTGGCGCGCGGCGTCTACGAGGCCGTGTCCTGGCCGGGACTGGACGTCCCCAGTTACCGCGACCTGTTCAGGGTCCAGTGACCCGTGGTATCCGGGTCATGCTAAGGGCCGCGCCCCTGGCATGACCGAAAAGCCCCCCCCCCCTGGGCTGACACGCCGCTCCTGCTCTGGATCAACTCCAGGCGCGTCTTGTCGTGGTATGCTTTCGTCAGCCCCGCCTGGGCCCGGGAGGCCAGAACCATGAACGGCAAGCAGAAGACCCTCGCCAGAGTGGCGCTCGCCGGCGTCGCCATCGCCGGAACCGCCGCCGCCGCGCCGCCCGCGACCAGGCAGGTCGTCACGGGGCCGGTCGCCACCTACTGGATGAGCGCCCAGACGACCAGCGGCATGGCCTTCGGCGGCGGCGCGCCATCCCTGTCCTCGATGTTGGGCATGGGTCGCGGCGGCAACGTCAGCAAGAGCCTGACCCTGCAGCTCGGCTCGGCCCGCCAGCCGACGGGTGAGCCCTCGGCCGAACACCTCCCGCCGGCCCTGCTCAAGGCCGGGGCAAGCCTGCCGCTGGTGACGCCCCGGGCGGCCCGGCCGCGGGTCGAGACCCGGGAGGAACCGGGCATGCCGCAGTCCTATGAAAAGCCGCGCGGCAGGATGCTGATCTACTGGGGCTGCGGCGACCGGGCCCGGCCCGGCCAGCCCATGGTCTTCGACTTCGCGAAGATGGCCGAGGGCCAGATTCCCGCCGGCTACAGCCAGCTGATGAACAGCCTGCAGGTCAGCGCCATGCAGCCGCCCTCGCCGTCGCGCCAGGCGACCTACGGCGAATGGCCCAACGAGAAGACCCGCACCACCGTGCCCGGCGACGGCTCCCTGCTCGGACCGCACACCATTCGCGGCAACTACAGCCCGCAGATCCAGTTCGCCATGGCCCAGGGGCAGGACTTCCTGCCCGCCGTCCAGATGACGACCAACAGCCGCAACCCGACCGGCTCCTTCCAGCTCGGCTGGCAGCCGGTGGCCGGGGCGACAGGCTACGTCGCCTCGACCATGGGCGGCGGCGACGGTGAGACCTTCGTGATCTGGAGCTCCAGCGAGGTGCAGAGCCTGCTGTTCGCCCTGCCCGACTACCTGCGGCCGACCGACGTCACCCGGCTGCTGGCCAACAAGGCCCTTATGGCGCCGACCCAGACCAGCTGCACCGTGCCCCGCGAGGTCATCGAGGCCGCCCCGCAGTCGATGTACCAGTTCGTGGCCTACGGCGGCGAAAGCAACTTCACCTACCCGCCCCGTCCGACCGATCCGAAGGTGGCCTGGAACATCGAGTGGACGGTCAAGGTCCGCTACCGCTCGGCGACGGGCGGGATGCTGGGCATGGAAAACCCCTACGGCGCCGTCATGGGCGGCGAAGAGGCCGGCGACCGCCCGCCCTCCGACAGCGGAAGGCCGCCGGCGAAGCCGAAGAAGCCCAAGGGCACGGACATCCTGCGCGGCCTCGGCGTGCCAATTCCGGGCGGTCTCTAGCCCCCGTCGGGGAGGGGGCGCCGCGGCCTGAAAAAACCGCCGCGGGCCGCTTGCCTTTCGGCAAGAGCCCGACTAGGTTCCGCGCCCTCGCCGGAGCCCTACAAGGCCCCGACGCAGTGCGCGCCCGTAGCTCAGCTGGATAGAGCATCAGACTACGAATCTGAGGGTCGGACGTTCGAATCGTTCCGGGCGCGCCATTTTCTTCCAGATCATCCGCAACGCCCCTCCGACGGGGGAGGTTGACCGTTCGCATCGGCAAGCCGCCGGGGCCCATGGCCTATGCCGTTCGGCATAT
>JBIKTU010000367.1:0-3086 GCA_044347965.1 Caulobacter sp. | reverse complement strand
GACGGCGAGCAGCGCCTCCTCCTGGCCGACCACGCGGCCGCGCAGGCTGTCTTCCATCTTCAGCAGCTTGTCGCGCTCGCCCTCGAGCATCTTCTCGACCGGAACCCCGGTCCAGCGGCTGACCACGGCGGCGATCTGCTCGGCGTCGACGACCTCGGGGGTCAGGGGACGCTCGCCGCCGGGCTCGTCGCCGGCCTTGGACTCCTCCTCGGCCAGACGTTTCTCCAGCGCCGGGATCTCGCCGTACTGGATCTGACCGGCGCGTTCGAAGTCGCCGCGGCGCTGGGCCACGGCCAGCTCAGCGCGCAGCCGGTCGAGGGCCTCGCGGGTCTGGGCGGCGCCGCCGACCTTCTCCTTCTCGGCCTTCCAGCGGGCGGTCATCTCGTCGGAAGCAGTCTGCAGTTCGCCGATCTCCTCCTCGAGATTGTCCAGCCGCTGGCGGCTGGCCGCGTCGGTCTCCTTCCTGAGGGCCTCGCGCTCGATCTTCAGCTGCACCAGCCGGCGGTCGATCTCGTCCAGTTCCTCGGGCTTGGAGTCGACGGCCATGCGCACCCGGCTGCCGGCCTCGTCGATCAGGTCGATGGCCTTGTCGGGCAGGAAGCGGTCGGTGATGTAGCGGTTGGACAGGGTCGCGGCGGCGACGATGGCGCTGTCGCTGATCCGCACCCCGTGGTGGACCTCGTACTTTTCCTTCAGCCCGCGCAGGATCGAGACGGTGTCCTCCACCGTCGGCTCGCTGACGAACACCGGCTGGAAGCGACGGGCCAGGGCCGCGTCCTTCTCGACGTGCTTGCGGTACTCATCCAGCGTGGTGGCGCCGACGCAGTGCAGCTCGCCGCGCGCCAGGGCGGGCTTGAGCAGGTTGGAGGCGTCCATCGCCCCTTCGGTCTTCCCGGCGCCAACCAGAGTGTGCATCTCGTCGATGAACAGGATGATGGACCCCTCGGCGGCCGTGACCTCGTTGAGGACGGCCTTCAGCCGCTCCTCGAACTCGCCGCGATACTTCGCGCCGGCGATGAGGCTGCCCATGTCGAGCGCCATCAGCTTCTTGTCCTTGAGGGACTCCGGCACGTCGCCGCTGACGATGCGCAGGGCCAGGCCCTCGACGATGGCGGTCTTGCCCACGCCCGGCTCGCCGATCAGGACAGGGTTGTTCTTGGTGCGGCGGGCCAGCACCTGGATGGTGCGGCGGATCTCCTCGTCGCGGCCGATGACCGGGTCCAGCTTCTGGTCGCGGGCCTTCTGGGTCAGGTCGGTGGCGTAGCGCTTGAGGGCGTCGTAGCCCTCCTCGGCGCTGGCGCTGTCGGCGGTGCGGCCCTTGCGGACATCGGCGGCAGCGGTCTCCAGCGCCTTCTCGGCGGCGCCGGCGTCCTTCAGGGCCCTGGCCGCGTCGCCGCCTTCGGCGGCCAGCGCGATCAGCAGCCGTTCGGTGGTGACGAAGGCGTCGCCGGCCTTCTTGGCGTCTTCCTCGGCCCGGGCGAAGACGCGGGCGGTGTCGGGCTTGAGATACAGCTGGCCAGACCCGCCCTCGACCTTGGGCATGCGGGTCAGCAGCGCCTCGACGGCGGTGTCGAGGGCGTCGGGCCGCCCGCCGGCGCTCTGGATCAGCGCGCGGGACAGGCCGTCCCGCTCCTCGAGCAGGACCTTCAGAATGTGTTCGGGCGTCAGGTGCTGGTGGCGGCGGGCCAGGGCCAGCGACTGGGCGCTCTGGATCGCCTGTTTGGCGCGGTCGGAATAGAGGTCGATGTTCATGATTATCCCCGGTACGGCGGAATGCGCCCAGCCGCCTTGATCAAGCGCAACCGGGCATGCCGGATGTAGGTGTGGCTCTGGGGCAACACAAGGGTGTGGCCTGCTATAGAATTCCGCTCATCCCGGCGAATGCCGGGACCCAGATTCAAGTTCAGCGCTTCGAATCCTGACCGAAGTCCGGCGCTCGCAACTGGGTCCCGGCATTCGCCGGGATGAGCGGTTCAAAAGAGGTGGAGCGAACTCAAGCCTTCACCAGCCGCACCGCCGTCCCGCAGAGCATCACTTCGCCGTCCTTGATCAATCCTCGCGCTTCCGCCACCGCCCTGACCGCGGCCGCGTCCCGCACCGCCACGTCGAAGGCCCGCAGGCCGTCGCCGCGGCCGTCGGTCGCCGTCACGAACCGTAGCTCGCTGTCCTCCAGCGGGATGCGCCAGCCGTCGCCGGCCGCTTCCCGCGCCACGCCCAGGACCTGCGACCAACGGGCCGACATGGCGTCGGGATCGGCGCCCTGAAGCTCCGCGCCGACGATGGCGGTCGAGACGTCGGTGCGGACGTGGTCCCGCCAGACCGGGCCGCCCCATTCCCAGTGGCTCCAGGGGTCCATCCAGTCGAGCGACAGGATGGCTCCGCCGACGTCGCGCGGGTGGATGTGCGCCGCCCGGGCGCGGGGCAGGTCGATGTCCTCGACGACCCGGGCGCCGGCCGCCGTGATGCCGGCGCGGGCCGCGTCGATGTCGTGCACCTGCAGGATGACCATGTAGCCGCCGTCGCCGCCGCGCTTGTCCAGCAGGCGGCCGGCGGTCGTGCCTTCTGCCTTGGGCGAGACGACCTCCAGGAAGGTCTCCCCCACCGGAAAGACGGCGTTCTTCAGTCCGAACTTGCCGACGCCGGGGTCATCGTAAGCGTAGTCCACGCCCAGCACGGCGCGGATGTCGGCCTCGGCGGCGGCGAGGTCGGCGCCCACGAGGGCGATCTGGCGAAGGCGCATGGCGGTCAGCTCCGGATCTCGAGGATGTCGAGTTTCGACTCCTGTTTGGGCCAGGGCACGACCATGCGCCAGCGGCCGTTGCCGATGCGCTCGATGACGCCGACCTGGTCGCGTTCGGGCTTCTCGCCATAGGCGGGGAACGCAGTCTCCGTGTCGCCCCAGGCCTGGGCGCCGACGTAGATCAGGCGCCCGGGGTTGTCGCTGTCGGGATAGATCAGGCCCCGGGTGCGCTGGCTGCCCGTGGTCTTGGTCAGGATCAGGTCGCCGCCGGGCGTCAGCTCGACGGTGCAGGTGAACCAGGGATAGGCGACGTACTTCAGGCCGTCGCCGCCCATCGCGCCGACCT
>JBIKTU010000366.1:0-3089 GCA_044347965.1 Caulobacter sp. | reverse complement strand
TCAGCTTCCGTCAGGCCGGCAAGCCGATCTGGGCCCACAGCCAGGGCCTCTACCCGTCCGGCGTGGTCTCCTCGACCTACATGCTCGGCGCGGCGACCGACCAGCTGTGGATGCAGCCCGACAGCGCCTTCCAGGCCACGGGCTTCGCGGTCGAGGACATGTTCTTCAAGCGGCTCTTCGAGAAGTACGGCGTCAAGGCCGAGTTCGAGCAGCGGCGGGAATACAAGAACGCGGTCAATCCTTACCTGTTCGACAACTACACGGCCGCCCACAAGGAGTCGGAGCTGTCGTGGATGACGTCCATCTATCGGACGGCGGTCCTGACCGCGGCCGTCGATCGCAAGAAGGAGCCGATCGCCTTCGCCCGCGTGTTCGAGGCGGGGCCCTATTCGGCGGAAGACGCCAGGGCCAAGGGCCTGATCGACGGCGTCGGCCAGGTGCGCGAAACCTCCGACGCCCTGCTGGCCAAGGTCGGCAAGAAGGCGAAGCTGACCGACTTCGCCGACTACATGGCCACGGTGCGCCGCGAGGCGAGCACGGCCTCGGTGATGGGCGGCAAGCCGGCCATCGCGGTGATCGGCGCCGAAGGTCCGATCATGACCGGGACCAGCGGCGGCGGAAATCCGTTCGGCGGCGAAGAAACCGTCTGGTCGGACGACGTGGCCGAGGCCTTCTACACCGCCATCGAGGACAAGGACGTGAAGGCGATCGTCTTCCGCGTTTCCTCGCCGGGCGGCTCGGACACCGCGTCCGAACAGATCCTGGCCGCCGTCCGCGCGGCCAAGAAGGCCGGCAAGCCGGTTGTGGTCAGCATGGGCACCTATGCGGCCTCGGGCGGCTACTGGATCTCCTCGGACGCCAGCAGCATCGTCGCCCAGCCGACAACCCTGACCGGCTCCATCGGCGTCTATGGCGGCAAGTTCGTGCTGGGCGACGCCCTTGGCCGTTTCGGCGTCGATGTGCGCCAGACGGCGGTGGGCGGCGAGTACGCCAGCGCCTTCGGGACCGGCGAGACCTTCAACCCGGCCCAGCGGGCGGCCTTCGCCGGCTGGATGGACCAGATCTACGAGGGCTTCGTGAAGCGCGTGTCGGAGGGGCGCAAGATCCCCGCCGCCCAGGTGCGCGAACTGGCCAAGGGCCGCGTCTGGACCGGCGTGCAGGCCCGCCAGCTGAAGCTGGTTGACCAGATCGGCGGCTACTATGACGCCATCGAGAAGGCCAAGGCGCTGGCCAATCTGAAGGGCGAAGTCCGCATCAAGCACATCGGCGGCGCCGGTTCGCCGTTCGAGGCCTTCGAGCAGATGTTCGGCGTCAGCTCGACCTCGCTGCGCACCCTGGCCGCCGCGGGCTGGGTGATGGGCGATCCCCGCGCCGAGGCGATCCTCGATGAGATGGCCACCGCCCGCCTGCGCGAGCGGGGGGCCACCGTGCTGGCCCCGACGCCGATCCACTAGAGCACGCGGCGGAGCGAAACGAAGGCCCCGGCGAGCGATCGCCGGGGCCTTTTTCGTGGCGGCGGTGCAGCGGGCCGCGCCCGCTGGGCTGTCCTGACTGTCTCCGGGCGCGTTGAGACCGCATTGTCGGCGGCGGATCGGCGTGGGCGCCAGGGGGTCAGAGCCGGGCGGCCCGGCCAGATCAGGCCCGCCGAGGGGGCGCAGTCGCCGCCGGGCAGGGGTTGGCGTGGGCGTCACGGCGTCTCATGCCGTGAGTATGGGCCTGTGCGCCGGAGGGGGGATCGAATTGGCCCCGGCGCGGCGGCGCGGGCGTCTCGGGAAGGGGACTATGTCCCGCCCTGTCTCCGGAGTATCAGTCTTCAGAGTCTCGCCATTCGGGCGCTCTGCGTCCTTCGACACGCCGCTGCGCGGCTGCTCCGGATGACGTCATGTGAAGGCTACCCACACACGTCATGCTGAGCAGCGCCCTGCGGGTTCGCCGAATGGCGGCCCGAGGGCGCGTGTCGAAGCATGCAAGGCGGGAGTCGGGACAACGCCTGGACCGCCCCGCCCTCGCTCAAAAGAAAACGCGGCGGGGTTTCCCCCGCCGCGTTCCTGGAAGTCTATAGCTGGAGCCGAAGCCTACCAGCGCTTGGTGATGTTGAAGAAGGCCCGACGGCCACGCAGGTCGTACCCGTTCAGCGCGGCGGTGCCGATGCGGAACTGGCCGGCCGACTGCGAAGGCGCGCCTTCGTCGAACAGGTTGTTCACACCGATCAGCAGGGACAGGTCGTCCCAGGTCTTGCGCACCGACAGCGTGTGGTAGGCGGTGAACTCGGTGTGCTGTTTCTTGTTCAGGACCAGCATGTACTTGGTGCTGCTGACGAAGTCGTTCCCCAGCTCGGAGTCCGAAGCCTTGCCGATCATGTCGACGCCCCAGTTCACGATCCAGTCGCCGCTTTGGAAGCGCAGGCTGGTAGAGCCCGTGAAATCGGATTCGGTGGTCGAGCCGTTGAAGTCGTTGGAACTGCCGGTCAGCAGTTGAACGGTGTCTTCCAGCTGCCAGGTGAACTGGCTGTCAAAGACAAAACGCCCGGCGTCGATCTCGTGCTCGTAGCGCAGGCTCAGGTCGACCCCTCGGTTCGCCTGGCTGTTGATGTTCAGGTAGTTGTTGTTGATCAGCGTGATGTCGAAGGTGCCCGGATCACGATCGATCAGGGTGCAGTAGTCGTTCGGGAAGTCGGCAGCCTCGGCGCCGTAGCAGCCGCCCAGGATGTTGCCGGCGCCGAAGCGGGCCACCTGGTCGTTCACTTCGATGTCGAAGTAGTCGACCGCGACGCTGAGGCCGATGAAGGACGGTGTCCAGACGATACCGACCGTGGTCGCTTCCGAGGTTTCCGCTTCCAGGATGCCGAAACCGCCACCCGAAGACACCATCAGGGTGCCGCCAGAGCCGAGGTAGTTATCCGGAATGCCCTCGGCCGCGCAGTTGGCCTGGACGTTAGCGTTGCCTGACAGGCCCCAGTTCACGCAGGGGTCGCCCGAGGTGG
Source organism: Caulobacter sp. (assembly GCA_044347965.1). Lineage (GTDB taxonomy): Bacteria > Pseudomonadota > Alphaproteobacteria > Caulobacterales > Caulobacteraceae > Caulobacter. The sequence continues at coordinate 106 of JBIKTU010000366.1, read as the reverse complement.
TGAAGCCGGTCTGGCCCGCCAGGAACAGCTCGAACAGCGCCGGGGCGCGGAACGAGGTGCCGCGGGTGGCGCGGAACCGCCAGGACGGAGTGATCTGCCAGTTGAC
>JBIKTU010000365.1:0-3092 GCA_044347965.1 Caulobacter sp. | reverse complement strand
AACTCGGCGACGACGCGGTCGCGCAGCTTCTGGGTCTCGACCGGGCCGATCTTCATCAGGAACGGCGTCAGCAGCCAGCCGCCCAGACCCCACATCATGCCGAACGCGCGGTTCAGCTCGGTCGGGCCGGTGTCGAGGCCGCCGTAGACATAGACCTGCTTCATCTGGGTCGAGCCGTAGCGGCTGTAGACCTTGGCCGTCTTGTTGGCCGCGACCTCCATGCAGTTGAGGATCTGGCCCGACAGCTTGCCGCCGCCGATGGCGTCGAAGGCGAGGTAGGCGCCCGTCTCGACGATGGCCTGGGTCAGGTCCTCGAGGAACGAGGGCTTGCTGGAGTCGACGATGTGGGTCGCGCCCAGGCCGCGCAGGATGGCCGCCTGCTCGTCATTGCGCACGATGTTGACCAGCGGGATGCCGTCCTTCAGGCAGATCTTGACCAGCATCTGGCCCAGGTTCGAGGCCGCCGCCGTGTGGATCAGCCCGGTGAAGCCCTCGCGCTTCATGGTCTCGGGGAAGCACAGCGCCGTCAGCGGATTGACGAAGCAGGAGGCGCCGTCCGCCGGGGCCGTGCCGTCCGGCAGCAGCATGACCGAGGCGAGCGGCAGGGTGCGGAACTGGCCGTACATGGCCCCGCCCAGGCAGGCGACCGTCTTGCCGAGCAGCGCCTGGGCTTCCGGCGAGGCGCCCGCAGCCACGACCACGCCGCAGCCCTCGTTGCCGACCGGCATGCTCTCGTCGGCCCGCGCGGCCATCATCCGCATCAGGTGCTTGGGGATGTCGGCGGTGAAGGTCGGACCGTTGGCGTTGGTTCCGGCGCGCGCGGTGCTCAGGTCTGCCGGACCGATCAGCAGGCCAAGGTCAGACGGATTGATCGGCGAGGCCTGCACCTGGACGACCACTTCGCCGGCGGCCGGGGCCGGCGTGTCCACCCGTTCCAGCGACAGCTGAAGCTCGCCGCCCGAGGTCACCAGCGACCGAAGTTGAAGTCCCGACTGCCAGGCTGTCGTCGTCATGATGTTTCGCTCCCGCGCCCGGTTGATCCGGATTGGCGCGCAATTGAGCGCATCGGCGCGGAGGGGGGAAGGGGCGTTGTCGAAAAGGACGGTCCTCAGGCCCGGGAGGCCAGCCAGTCCGCGACGGTGCGTCCGGCCTTTCCGGTGGCGACAGCCAGATCGGGCGAGACCGCCGCCAGCCGCCCCGCCCGCATCAGGCCGAGCAAGGCCAGCTGATGGCGTCGCAGGAAGGGGTCGGCTGTCCTGCGACCGATGATCAGCCGGACCAGCAGCATGGGCGGCGACACCGCCTTCACCGGTCGGCCAAGGGCTTGAGAGACCAGCCGGGTCAGGTCCGGCAGACCCAGCGATTCGGGACCGGTGAGCACCAGGGTCCGGTTCGCCGCCGCCTGCGGGTGGGTCAGGGCCCAGACGGCGGCGCGGGCGATGTCGTCGACATCGATGAAGGCGACGCGGGCCTTGCCGAGCGGCAGGAGCAGCCGGCCGCTGTCGCGCGCGCCCTCCAGCAGCGGCTCGAGCGCCACCTGCATGAAGGCCGAGGGCCGCAGGATGGTCCAGGAGAGGCCCGAAGCCTTGAGCGCCGCCTCGGCCGCCGCATGGGCCCGGCCCACCGGCGTCGGGCTGTCCGGTGCGGTCGCGGCGTCTCCGGCCGAGATCTTGACGACATGGGAAACGCCCGCCGCCCGGGCCGCCGCGATCGCCGCCCGCTCCTGGGTCTCCTGGCCCGGCGACTGCGTGGTCAGCAGGAACAGCGAGCGTACGCCGGCGAAGGCGGCCGCCAGACTGCCCGGCTGGTCGAGGTCCCCGGCGACCACCTCCACCGTCGGGCCGGCCACGGCTCGCGCCGAGTCCGGGCGTCGCGCCAGAACCCGAACGGACGAACCTTGATCCGCCAGCTGCTGTACGACGCGTGAACCGATGCGGCCCGTGCCGCCGATGACGAGGATCATGATCGCTCCGGATTGACTTTCTGACCATATAGTCCATTTATGACCATATAGTCAAAAAGAGATCGCCCGTGATCGCCGCCTCCGAACCCAGAACCGACCGCCGCCGGGCGAGAACCCGGTCGGCGCTCCTTCGCGCCGGCCAGTCCCTGTTCGCTGACCAGTCGGTCGACGCGGTGAGCATCGACGACATCGTCGCCGCCGCCGACGTGGCCAAGGGCAGCTTCTACAATCACTTCAGCGACAAGGAGGCTCTGGCCCGCGAGATCGCCATGGCGGTCCGGGCCGAGGCCGAGGCCGAGATCGAAACGGCCAACGCCGGGGTCGATGACCCGGCAAGCCGCATGGCGCGCGCCCAGACGGTGTTCGTACGCTTCGCCCGGCGGGACCCGCAGCGGGCGCGCGCAATGATGCGCCTCTTCGCGGGCGCGACCCTGCCCAATGCGCCGCTGAATCGGGGGGTGCGGGCCGATGTCGAGGCCGGCCTCACCGCCGGGGCCTTCCGGGGCCTGACCGTCGAGACGGGGGTCCTGATGGCGATGGGCGCCGCCCTGGTGGCGGTCACCCGCGTCCTGGAGCCTGGCGCCGCGACCTCGGCGGCGGACCTTTGCCGCGGCCTGAACTTCGGGCTGCTGCGCGGCCTCGGCGTTGACGAGGACCAGGCGCGCCGGGTCGCTGACGCCGCCGCTGACGACCTGCTTCAGGAGGACAGATCATGAGCATCATCCGTATCGAGGACATCGCTCACGTCCGCTTCAGGGCGCCCGATCTCGGGGAGATGCAGACCTTCCTTGAACAGTTCGGCCTCCAGGTCGCGGTCGCCGACGACAGGCGGCTGTTCATGCGGGGCCGGGGCGGCGCGCCGTTCCTGCATGTCACAGAGCAGGGCGAGGCCGGGTTCGCGGCGCTTGGCCTGCGCGCCAGCAGTCTGGCAGACCTCCAGTCACTGGCGGCGGCCGAGGGTGTGCCGGTCGAGCGGCTGGACGCGCCGGGGGGCGGCCATGTCGTGCGGCTGACCGATCCGGACGGCTACAGCGTCGAGATCGTCGCCGGCCAGGCCTGGAGCGATCCGGCCGCCTTCACGCCCCGCCCGCCCTGGAACAGCGTCGATCACCGCGGCCGCCTGCGCGCC
>JBIKTU010000364.1:0-3100 GCA_044347965.1 Caulobacter sp. | reverse complement strand
GATCGGCATGGCCACAGCCGCGGTCTGCTGGGGCTACACCAACGCCGATGCGCTGAAGGCCTATGGTCCGACGCATACCTTCGAGAGCGTGTCGGACATCCCCGCCGTCGTCGCCTGAGCCTCTCCATTCCTCCTCGATGGAGGAGGGGTGTGGATGACCCTTCCAGTTCGCCTATGGCGTTGCCCCGGCGTCATCGCCTAGCCTGCAAGCAACAATAAGGGAGGACGACAATGCGGGCGGTTGTACGTCGGGCTGGCAAGCTGATCTGCGATGACATCGACGAGCTGGATCCGGGGCCTGGTCAAGTCCGGGTAAAGACCCTGCTGTGCGGCATCTGCGGCTCCGATCTCCACGCCTTGCATCACCTGGACCACATGGTCGAGATGGGCCGGCGCTCGGGCGGCGGCGGCGGCGATCTCGACCCGGCGGGCGACATCGTGTTTGGTCATGAGTTCTGCGCCGAGGTGCTGGAGGGCGGTCCGGGCGCGACGCGGCTGAAGCCGGGCACGCGGGTGGTCTCCATGCCGGTGAACATGAGCCCGACCCGGTTCGACGCGGTCGGCTATTCCAACGTCTATCCCGGCGGCTTCGCCGAACGGATGATCCTGACCGAGATGCTGCTGCTGGAGGTCCCCAACGGCCTCTCCACGGAGCATGCGGCGCTCACCGAGCCGATGGCCGTGGGCGAGCACGCCGTGGCCAGCGCGGCGCTGGACAAGACCTCGGTCGCCCTGGTGATCGGCTGCGGCCCCGTCGGCCTGGCGGTGATCGCGGCCCTGAAGGTGCGCGGCCACGGCCCGGTCATCGCCGCCGACTTCTCGCCCCGCCGTCGCGCCGCCGCCGAGGCCATGGGCGCCGATGTCGTCATCGATCCCAAGGAAACAGGTCCGCACAGCAAATGGGCTGACTTCGGCGTGCCGATGACCGGTGAGGCCATGCGCGCGGCGCTGTTCTCAGGCGCCCAGTCCGGCCGGCCCGTCGTGTTCGAATGTGTCGGCGCGCCCGGCGTGCTGCAAAGCGTCATCGAAGGCTGCCCGACCAAGGCCCAGATCATCGTCGCCGGGGTCTGCATGGAGCCGGACCGGATCGAGCCCTCCCTGGCCATCAACAAGCAGCTCGATCTGCGCTTCGTGCTCGGGTACGCGCCCGATGAGTTCGCCCAGACGCTGCACAACATCGCCGAGGGCAAGATCAACCTCGAGCCGATGGTGACCGGCACGGTGGGCCTGGACGGCGTGGCGCAGGCCTTTGTCGACCTGGGCAATCCCGAGAGCAATGTGAAGATCCTCGTCGACCCGTCACGCTAGAGCCCCCTCATTGGGGGGCGAGGCGGTCGCTGAACGGGTCCAGGGTCGGGGCGTCGACGCAGGGACGTCGATGTCCGGGCCGGTACGGCCTGAAACGGCGGGTGTCTTCGTGAAGCGTGTTTTCCTTGGTCTGGCAGCGGCCGTTGTATCCGCCTGCACACTCGCGGCGGCGGCGGCCGTGCCCGAGCCTGTCCGCAAGCCGGTCGAGGCCTTCTACACCCGGGAACACCAGGACATGGTCGACCCTGACGAGCCAAACGGCTTCAGGATCCAGATGCCGTCCGGCATCTTCTCGAAGGTCGACGTCAATGACGACGGCGTCACCGACTGGATGATCGACTATGAGCGCGCGCAGAACCCCTCCCTGTTCTGCGGCACCGGTGGTTGTCTTCGGCAGGTCTATGTCTCCCGCGACGGCGGCTATGTGCTGGCCTTTGATCGGGTGATCCGGCAGTTCAAGCTTCGCAGAGCCAAGGGCCAACGCCTTCTGGACCTGGACTTCCACGGCAGCACCTGCGGGGGCGCCGGCGTGGAGGAATGTCCGCGCGGCTATGTCTGGGATGAGCACACGGGCCGATTCATCGAACGCCCGAACGCCAGGGGCGGAACCTGGTTGCAGGGCGGGCCCTCGCCCCTGGTCGCGACGCCGGCTTCGGCGGCGCCCCGGGCGGTACAGAACCAGCTGCAGCGTCGGGCGGCCTTTTGCGCGGCGGCGGGCGGCAAGGCGCCCGAGGGTGAGGACAGCGTCTTCAACGACCTGCCCGACCTGAACGGCGACGGCGTCCGCGACTGGGTCGTGGGCTCCTACTACGACTACTGCGAGATGGGCGAGACGGGGAAGGACAGCCCGCCGATCCCGACCGTGATCCTGATCAGCAAGGGCGGCGACTTCGTCGTCGGCTTCGAGGGTGCGGAGGTCAACTGGGGCGTCGATCTGGCGCCGACCCCGACATTCAAGACGGTCGAAGGCGCCGACGACTGCGCGTTCCAGGAGGAGAAGCCTTGCGCCAGGATCTCGTGGCGCTGGAACGGCGAGATGCTGGTCCGCACGCCCTGAGCGCTGGACCCGGCGGCCGGGCGGGCTAACTATCGGAGCAACCCGGAGACCCGACATGAAACGCCTGCTTGCCGCCGTCGCGCTCAGCGCCGTCCTCGCCGCCCCGGCCTTCGCGGCGCTGCAACCCGGCGCCAGGGCGCCCGACTTCGCCAGCACTGCCTATCTGGACGGCAAGCCGATGCCGTTCCGGCTGTCGGAGGCGCTGAAGAAGGGGCCGGTGGTGCTCTACTTCTTCCCGTCGGCCTTCACCGATGGCTGCACCATCGAGGCCCGCGAGTTCGCGCTGGCGACGCCGGAGTTCAAGTCCATGGGCGCCACGGTGATCGGCGTCACGGCCGGCAAGACCGATCGCCTGGCCGAGTTCTCGAAGAGCGAATGCCGCGACCAGTTCGCGGTGGCGGCGGTGTCCAGCGACACCATCAAGGCCTATGACGCGGTGCTGGCGATCAAGCCGGACCTCTCCAGCCGCACCAGCTACGTCATCGCCCCCGACGGCAAGGTGCTGTTCGCCTACTCGAACCTGACCAACCCCATCGAGCACATCGCCCGCACCAAGGCGGCGGTGAAGGCCTGGAAGGCGTCGCGGCCCTAGAAGGCGTTACCGGCGCAACAGCCTTCCATGCTTGCCTTTCAGGTGGTTCTCGCGTACTAGCGCGCCTCTTCACGGAAGGCGGTCTGTCGCGGAGCCTTGAATGGGTCGGGAAACTCCCGGCCGCCGCGACCAGAGCCATCGTG
>JBIKTU010000363.1:0-3106 GCA_044347965.1 Caulobacter sp. | reverse complement strand
CGGAAGACCAGGTCATGCGTTGCGACCGAGGGCTCATACGATGAGACACGTGGTCACCTCCTTTCAGCTGTTGAACAGGACCTTCACTATGGGTCCTGTTTCCGGAGTCGCAAACCCTGATTTCGCGGGCCGCGACAACTTGCTTTCAGGTGCGTTGTTCAGGTCACTTCAGCTTCTGGACCTCCATCGGGCAGACGTCTCCCAGCCGTTTCGCCGAGGTGCTCGCCACGGCCGAGACCCGCACGCCGGCGACCTTGCCCGACAGGTTGGCGGTCAGGGTGAAGGCGGTCGGGGAATAGGTCCCGGTGGCCGTCACATTGACCTTGCGCCCGCGCTTGTCGACACAGGTTCCCTTGAAGAACATCTTGCCGTCGGCCACCCGCTTTTCCGGATAGGTGCAGGTGTAGTGGCGGTTGATCCTGCCCGACATGACCTTGTCGACATCCTTGGGCGTGATGCAGCGACGCTCGTGGTCCACGTCCTTGATGATGAAGTTGAGCGTGTTGGTGCTTTCCCACCATCCCGGCTGGATGGTCGTCGGCTCCTGGGCCACGGCGGGAGCGGCGAGCAGGCCGACGGCGGCGAGCGAGGCGAGGATGCGGATGGTGTTCATGGGTCCGTGTCTTGCGTGGAAAGCGTGGCGGTCTTTTTGGCCTGTCGCGCATGAATGCACGATGACCGGCCGCTGCAAACAGGTGTAGGCGAGGTTCATGCCGAGTTGGGATCCCGACGTCTACGAGCGGTACAGGGTCTACCGCGACCGTCCCGCCCTGGACCTGATGGTCCAGATCCCGCCGCATGACTTCAACGAGATCTGGGACCTGGGCTGCGGGACCGGCGAGCACGCCGCCTTGCTGGCCGCCCGGCATCCGGGAGCGAGGGTGCACGGCCTGGACTCCAGCCCCGACATGCTGGCCGCCGCCCGTCGCCGCGTCGTGGACGTCGACTGGGTGCTGGCCGGGGTCGAGGCGTGGGTCCCGACCGTCGCGCCGGACCTGATCTTCAGCAACGCCGCCCTGCAGTGGCTGCCGGATCACCAGGCACTGTTTCCGCGCCTGGCCGCCGGGCTGGCGAGCGGCGGCGTGCTGGCCTGCCAGATGCCGATGGCCTTCGAGACGCAGCACCACCGCATCCTGCGCGAGACGGCGGAGCAGGGGGCCTGGGCCTCGCTGGCCGCGTCGGCGCGGCTTATCCAGCCGACACCGTCGATGGACGACTACTACGGCTGGCTGGCCCCGCTTTGCGGCGAGATCGACCTGTGGACGACGACCTATCTCCATGCGCTGGAGGGCGATGATCCGGTGGTCGAGTGGATGCGCGGCACGGGGCTGCGCCCCTATCTCGACGTCCTGACCGACGCGGGCCTGCGCGAGGCCTTCCTGGACGCGTTCCGGGCGCGGATCGCCGACGCCTTCCCCGTCCGCGAGGACGGCGTGACCCTGTTCCCGTTCCCGCGGATGTTCATGGTCGCGACGCGGCGCTAGAGCATGCCCGGGTCAGATGGAATCATCTGACCCGGATCAGCATGCTCTAGATTCAAACACTTAGAGCGCGTTCGGGCGGCGGAACCGCGTACACTTCCGCCTAACGCGCTCTAGCGCCGCCGGCGCAGGTCCGTCACCGGGTGCGTCAGCGCGTCCAGCGACGCGATCGCCGCCTTGTGGCCCAGGGCGATGGTCGGGTCGTAGGCCTTCCAGTCGCGCAGATCGACACCCTCGACGTTGGGCAGGATCAGCAGATCGGTGGCCTGGCGCGAGGCGGTGATCTCGCGCCCGGTGGAGACCGTGGCGGTGCGCATCAGCAGCGCCACGATCGGCGGGCCCTTGCGCCACTCGCCCGACAGGATCCAGCGCCAGACGGAGGAGGGGCGGGCGACGTCGTCGGCGCTGATGCTGCGGCCGCGGGTCACGTCCACGCCGACCACGGGGCCCAGGTGCATCGACCGCATCACGTCGGTCGGGAAGTTCTTCATGATCGCCCCGTCGACCAGCACGTCGTTGCCGTCGATGGCCGGCGGCATGACGCCGGGCAGGGCGATGGTCGCCCGCAGCGCCGTGCGCAGGACGCCCATCCGGTGCAGGTGATAGGCGCCGGTGGTCAGGTTAGACGACACGCAGAAGAACGGCAGCCACAGGTCGGCGATGTCGACCTCCTCGAAGTGGTCGCGCAGGCGGTGGCGGACCTTCTCGCCCAGGGTCATGGCGATCAGCGGGAAGGCGATGTCATCCAGCGGGCTGGAGTCCACGAAGGCGGCGCGGATGCGGGCGTCCATCTCCGCCTCTTCCCAGCCCATGGCCACCCCGGCGGCGATCACCGCCCCCATCGAGGCGCCGCCGACGAAGTCGATCGGCACATTGCGCTCGCGCAGCGCCTTGATCGCGCCGATGTGGGCATAGGCCCGCGCGCCGCCGCCGGACAGCACCAGCCCCACCGACCGTCCGGTCAGCACCCGCGCCAGCCGCTCCAGGTCAGACTGGCGCCCGTCCTTGACATGGAACAGCCGGGCCGCGCCGGTGGCGGTCAGCCAGGCCGCCGAACCGACCGGCCGGCGGCAGTCCGCCCGCTGGACCAGGATCAGGTCGACCAGCTGCTGCTCCTGCAGGGGTTCGGAGGCGTGGCTCTCGAACGCTGTCGGGGGCGGGCGGTCGCCGCGCCCTATGCGGAAGAGCCGGTCCACCTGCCGGCCGACCAGTGGTTTCCAGGCCGTCTCGCCGAACTCGGCGGCATAGAGGACGTAGTCGTAGTCGGCCTCGGTGTTGGAGAACCACTCGGTCGGGGCGTGGGTGGCCTCGGAGCCGACGACGGTGACCGAGAAACCCAGCCGGGCGATACACAGCGCGATCTTCTCGACCAGGGGGCGGATCTTGCGGCCGGCGTCGGTGGGGATGAAACCGAACACCGTGGGATCGCCGTTGCTGGCCGCCGCGCCGGTCGCCTGGCGCATGCGCAGGATCATCAACTTCGCCAGCTCGGTCATCACCGCCGGATCGGCCTCGGCGGCGGCGAAGAAGTCCTCGCGCGACAGGGCCAGGATCTCGGAGTCGCGCAACGCCACGACCTGACCCGAGTGGGGAGCGCCGGCGATCAGCGCCATCTCCCCGGCCGG
>JBIKTU010000417.1:0-2814 GCA_044347965.1 Caulobacter sp. | reverse complement strand
GAACGGTCGAAATGGATGTCGGGGCTGCTGTTGCGGGCGATGATTGTCTTCGCCATGTCCGGCAGGACGGTGGTGGTCAGCTGGGCCGGCTCGGCGTCGTCCAGCGTCCAGCCGTCGTCGAAGGCCTCGCGCTCGGCGGCGATGAAGCGGCTGGTCGCGTTGCTGCGCGCGCCACGACCTTTGACGAGGGGCGGGGAGGGGGCCATGGGCGCAGTGTACGCGGCGATAGGAACATAACAAGAACAAGTTGACCCGACGCTGCGAGTTGGCGCCTAAGGCGGCATGATCAGCGTCATCGTCCCTACCCATGATTCAGCCGCCGTGCTGGGCCCCTGCCTGTCGGCGCTGGTGCCGGCGGCGGTCACCGGGCTGGTTCGCGAGGTGATACTCGCCGACAGCGGCTCGGCGGACGGAACGCTGACCATAGCCGAGGACGCCGGCGCGCGGGTCGTGGCCGGCGATGTGGCGGCGGCCGTGGCGACGGCCAAGGGCGACTGGCTGCTGATTCTGCCGCCATCGACCCGGCTGGAACCCGGCTGGGAAGCGGAGACCGATCACCACATCAAACGGTTCACCGGTCGGTCGGCCTGCTACCGGCTGGCGGTGGACGGCGGCGGACCGGCGGCGCGGCTACGGGAATGGCTGGCGGGGCTGGGCGCCCCGACCACTGCCCACGGGCTGCTGGTCGAGCGGGCGCGCTACGGCGCTGCGGGCGCGCCCCGTCGGCTCGGCGCGCGGGCCTTCGTGGCGGGCTGACCTACCGGTCCAGGCGGCTGTCGATGATCGGCTCGCCGCGGGCGATCGCGTCGAGGGTCCGGGTCTCGCCGCCGAACTTGCGACGGTAGGTCCAGTAGGCGGTCATCACCTTCTCGACGTAGTCGCGGGTCTCCAGGGCCGGCAGGCTCTCGACCAGCAGCAGGGTATCCGCGCCCGGTCCGACCTTCTTGAGGGTGTTGAGAACCGTGCCGGCGCCGGCGTTGTAGGCGGCCACGGCGCGGAGCAGGTCATAGCTTTCCGGCCCTCCGCCCAGCCCTCGCTCCATCAGCCAGGTGAAATAGTCCTGGCCGACCCGCAGGTTGGTGGGACCGTCGAGCAGCGGCATCGGGTTGAGGATCAGGTGGTCGTCGCCGGCGGCGCGGGCGGCCGCGACCGGCCGCACCTGCATCAGCCCCATGGCTCCGGCGCCGGACACGGCGTAGGCGTTGAAGCCGCTTTCCTTCCAGACCAGGGCGTAGACCAGCGCCTTGTCGAGCGTCCAGCCGCCGGCCGGGAACAGCTCCGGCGTCGGGTAGTCGGCCGGCGGCCGGCGGCGCGGCGGCGGGCCTGGGCGGCGCACCGAAAGGGCCGGCGTCGCATCGGCCGCCGTGGTGATCGGCGCGTTGAGGGCCAGGGTCAGGGCCTCCCACCGCCGACGCTCTGCCGGCGTCTTCGCCGTGGCCAGGCCGGCGCGCAGCTCCAGGCCCGCCTCGGTCTGGCGACCGACCTGCATCAGGGCGGCGGCGCGACGCGCACGGGCGTCGCTCTTCAGGATGGGTCCGAAATCGGCCATGGCCGGGGCGGCCAGCAGCGGCGCCGTCGAGGCGCGGATCAGCAGGGGCGAGGCGCCCGGCGCCGTCCAGCCGTCCAGGGCGCCGAGCCGGGCGCCGTCCAGCTCCAGCGCCCGCTGGGCGATCATGCCGTAGAAGCTGTGCGGGGTCTTCGCCGCCATGCGCAGAAAGGCGGCGGCCTGCGCGGTGTCGCCCAGGGCGCGCGAGGCCCGGGCGGCCCAGAAGGCGCCGCCGGCCCGCAGCCATTCGTCCTCGGTCTCGTCGACGGCCACGGCGCGGAAGAAGCCGCGGGCGTCCTCGTAGCGGCCCAGACGCCAGGCCGAGAGACCGGCGATCCAGGCGTTGCCGGCCGCCGGGGCGAGCGCCAGCGCCCTGGCGGCGTCGCCTGAATAGTAGGCTTCCCGGGCGGCGCGGTCGCGATCCGGACCGGCGGGGCCGCCGGCGAGGGAGGCGGCGCTTTCCACGCGGGCCCAGGTGCGGCTGACTTCCAGGAAGGCCGGCGCCTTCGGGTCCGGCGCCCCCGCCGGCTTGCGCTTCAGGGCGAGGGCATAGATGCGCTCGGCGCCGGGATGATCGCCATAGACCTTAAGCCAGTCGACCAGTTCGTCGTACTCGGCCCGGTGGGCTGTGGGATGCATGAGCCGCAGGAAGGCGACATGGCCGGCCAGCGAGCGGTCCTTCGCCCGGGCCAGGCTCACGTCTGCGGCGTCGAAGTCGCCGCGCGCCGTGGCGGCGAAGGTCTCGCGGTAGGCGCGGGCGTCCATCGGCGACAGGACATCGGTTCCGGCGGCGCGGACCGGGCTGGCCTGGAGGATTGTTGTCAGCGCCACGGCCAAGGCCATGACCAGCGCCCGTACGCCTGCCGTCATGCTGCTGTTCGCGCGCCCCGACGGATCGGGATGGCGCGGTCCTTCGCCACTGAAGCGCGGACCCTACGGCCTGCTACGGCGAGGGGAAAGAGGTTTCGCGCGCGGCGGGCAGGCGGGCTTTCGGCGCGGTTGCGATCAAGCGCTGTGACGGCCATACCGGCGGGAATGCGCCCTATCAGCAGGGCGGGTCCGGAGCGCTCATGGTCGTGCGGGGAACATTGAGCGGGGTGATCCTGGCGATGGCCCTGGCCGCGCCTGCGCTCGCCCTGGCGCCGGAGGACCTGCAGCGCTGGGCGGCCATCAATGCCGCGGCGCCGGCGCCGACGGCGGAGGCGGCCCGGCAGGCCATCGCGGCGGCGCAGGCCGACTGCCCCGCCGACGGCGCCACCCTGGGGGTC
>JBIKTU010000362.1:0-3116 GCA_044347965.1 Caulobacter sp. | reverse complement strand
GAAGGTCGGCGACCTCTGCTTCTTCTACCACTCCCAGGCCGGCAAGGAGATCGTCGGGATCGCCGAAGTGATCCGCGAGCACTATCCCGACCCGACAGACGAGAGCGCCCGCTTCGTCTGTGTGGACATCAAGGCGGTGGAAGCCCTGCCCCGGCCCTTCTCCCTCGGTCAGGCCAAGGCGGACCCGGCCCTGGCCGCCATGTCGCTGGTCACCTCGTTCCGCCTGTCGGTGCAGCCGGTGACGGAGGCGGAATGGGCGCATGTGTGCGAGGCGGCTGGGGTTTAGGGGGCGAGCACGGAGCCGCCTTGCGTCCTTCGACACGCCGCTGCGCGGCTGCTCAGGATGACGTGTCTGGAAAGCTACCCACCCACGTCATGCTGAGCAGCGCTCAACGAGCGCGTGTCGAAGCACGCAGGGCGCTCAATCCACGGCCTTCGAATCCGTCCACCACAGGATGGCCACGGCCTTGCCGTCCTTCGACGTCGAGCAGGCGTAGCGGGTCGAGCGCCAGTCGCGGCAGGCCTCGACGATCACGCCGGTGAAGGCGATGCGGCCGACACTGTCGCCGTAGCGCGCGAACAACCGCTCCAGGCGGTCGTCCTTGACCAGGGTGTAGACGCAGGCCTCCGGCGCGTCGCAGTCGACGACCAGGTAGTCGCCCAGCTCGTTCATGTATTCGCCGACGAAGGCGCGAGGGTCCTCGCGGGCCTGGCCGGGCGACGGCGTGGCGGCCAGAGCAGCGCAGAAGAGCGCCGCCGGGATGGTGTTTCGCATGCCGGCCTCCCCCTTCGGTCGCGGTCGGAGCCGGAATAACACCCGCGCCGGCAGGTCCGGGTCAAGACCCGCGACGGCGGACAGGGCCTCCCCCGCGCGCGCGGAAGAGGCCCTGCCGACGACTATTTCACCAGTTCGAAGGTGGCCGAGACGTCGATGCGCACCCTCATCTCGCCGGCCTCGACCGGGGTCGACTCGGCCTTGTCCATGCGGGCCATGGTGAGCATCGGCATCGGTTGCGGCGGGCTGTAGCCGCCGCCCTCGCTGAACGTCACGAGGCGGGCGACGCGATAGCCCATGGCCTTGGCATAGAGTTCGGCGCGGCCCTGCAGCGCCTTGGCCGCCTCGATCCGCGCCGCGTCCTCGGCCGCCGAGCTGTCCTGCAGCCCGAAGCTGATGCCGCCGACGTTGGTGGCGCCGGCATTGACCGTAGCGTCGACGGCATGGCCCAGCTTCGTCAGGTCACGGACGACCACGGTGACCGAATTCGACGCCTGGTAGCCGGACAGGCGCGGGGGCTGGTTCTCGACATAGACGTACTGCGGATTGAGGCTCAGCCCGCTGGTCTGGATGTCGCGGTCGGCGATGCCGCCCTTCTTCAGGGCCGCGATGACCTGGTTCATCTTCACCGCGTTCAGACGCATGGCCTCGGCCGCCGTCGGGGCCTCGGTGGTCACGCCCAGGCTGATGGTCGCCTGGTCGGGACGCTGGCGGACCTCGCCATAGGCCGAGAGGCTGATGATGGTGGCGCGGAAGACCGTGTCGGCGGCGCTGGCCGGCGCGGTCTGGGCCGAGGCGGCCCCGGCGAATCCGACGGTTCCGGCGACGATCAGGGCCGAGACGGCGGCGGCGCGGAAGAGGGCTTTCATAACGTGTTTCTCCAGTGCGGGGCGCGAACGTCCCCGTCGCGATCTGTGTGGCGCCTGCAACATGAACCGCAGCTTTAAGGCGTGTTGGGGGCGAGACAGCGAAAGCCTGAACAGGAGTGGTAGGCCCGGAGGGACTCGAACCCCCAACCAGACCGTTATGAGCGGTCGGCTCTAACCATTGAGCTACGGGCCCCCGAAGCGCACCCGCCGGTTAGCACGGGGCGGGGCTGACCAAAAGACTGGCCCCCTAGATCCCGCCCTTGACCAGGGCCGCTTCCAGCCGGATGGCGATCTCGCGGCCGGGGAGGACGCCGGGACCTTCCATCAGGGCGGCGTAGGCGAGGTCGCCGACTTTGGACCCGGGGGTCTTCGGGACCGGCCCGGTCGCCCAGGCGACACGGTTCTCGCCGTTCGGACCGCTGTCGCAGCTGATGGTTCGCACATCGCCGGCGGCGGCCAGCTTGGCCAGGGCGTCGGCGGTCAGGGTCGCGGCCGGATCGGTGCAGGCCGGCAGCACGCGGCTGCAGTTGGCGTGGGCGCCATAGCGATAGACGACCTTGCCCGAGGGCTTCTCGACCAGCAGGACGCAGGTGTTGGGATCGCCGATGGCGGCGCCGACGGCGGCGTCGAGCTGGTTGACGTCGGTTCCCGCCGGGGCCTGGTTGCAGGCGGCGACAAGGGCCAGGGCGGGAAGGCTGATCAGGAGGGCGCGGGTCATGGGGCGAGCATGCCCCTCATGCCCGCCGCGCTCAACCTTGCATCACCGGAATGTCAGGCCGCGCGCCCGGGCAGGTTGGCGAATGCGGCGGGGTGCGGGTGAGACGCCCCCCTACTCTTCCAGACGCCAGGGCGGAAAGCGGCGGGTCTTCGGGGCGTTGTAGAGGCAGACGGCGTTGCCGGTCGGATCGCGGAGCCAGGCCTCGCGCCAGAGCCAGGACTGGTCGACCGGATCGCTGTCGAAGGTCAGGCCGGCCGCCTTCAGCCGCGCCACCGTGGCGTCCAGGTCGTCCTCCTCGAAGTAGACGCTGGTCTGGCGAACGCCGGCCGCCTCGGGATCATGGTGCAACGAGAAGGTGGCCGGCTCGCCGCCGTCGGCGTCCGGGCACTCGAAGCGCACATAGTGGTCGGAGCGGACGATCAGCTTCAGGCCGAGGGCCTGGTAGAAGGCCGTCGAGGCGGCGAGATCGCGGGCGGAGGCGGTGACCTGGTTCAGACGCATGACCCTAGGTAGGCGTCGCCCGCCCGGTCGCTAGAGGGCGGTCTTCAGGAAATCGGTCATCTCGGTCAACAGGGGCGCCTTGCCGCGCAGGGGGCGGGACAGGGCCAGAACCGTGTCGGCGTGATTGAGGCCGGCGTAGTGGCGTTCCTCGACCCGCCCACCGGCCTGACGCAGGGCCGCGGCCAGTCTGCGGGTGTTGCGCGGGAAGACGGTGGTGTCGGCGTCGCCGGTGGCCAGGAAGGCGGCCGGGGCG
>JBIKTU010000361.1:0-3131 GCA_044347965.1 Caulobacter sp. | reverse complement strand
CAGGCCCGGCACCCGGATCGGCACGACATTGAGGCGGTGGAAAAGGTCCTCGCGGAACCGGCCGGCCGCGATCTCCTCGCGCAGGTCGCGGCTGCTCGAGGAAATGACCCGCACGTCGACCTGGACGTCGTTGTCGCCATCAACCCGTCGGAAGCGCTGCTCGACCAGGACACGCAGGATGCGGCTCTGGGTCTCGCGCGGCATGTCCGCAACCTCGTCGAGGTAGAGGGTGCCGCCGTGGGCCCGTTCGAACACGCCGATACGGCTGGGGCGGCCGCCCTCCCCCTCGGCGCCGAACAGTTCCAGGTCCATGCGCTCGGGCGCCATGCCGGCGGCGCTGATCGCCACGAACTCCCCCTTGGCGCGCGGGCTGGAGCCGTGGATCAGGCGGGCGACCAGTTCCTTGCCCGACCCGGCGGGACCGGCGATCAGGACGCGGCTGTTGGCGGGCGCCACCTTGGCGACCAGCTGGCGCAGTTGCTGGGCCGCCGCCGACCGGCCGATCAGCCCGTCAGGCGTCAGGGTCTGCGTCCGAAGGCGACGGTTCTCGCGCTTGAGGCTGGCCTGCTCGATCGCCCGTTCGACGACCATGAGCAGTCGGTCGGATTTGAAGGGCTTTTCGAGGAACTCGTAGGCCCCGCGCTTGATGGCGTTGACCGCCGTCTCGATGTTGCCGTGCCCGCTGATCATGATGATCGGCAGGTCCGCGTCGAGCGTCTTCACCAGATCCAGCAGCTCGAGGCCGTCCATGCCCCCGCCGTGCATCCAGATGTCGAGCACGATGAGCGTCGGCTTGCGCGCGCGGATCGCCGCCAGGGCCTGTTCGGAGTCGGCCGCGGTTCGCACCGCGTAGCCTTCGTCCGAAAGGATGCCGGAAACCAGTTCGCGGATGTCCGCTTCGTCATCGACGACCAGAACGTCAGCCGCCATGCGCCGCCTCCTTCAGTTCAGGCGCGGCCGTCCCTCGCGCGGTTGGAAAATGCAGTGTGACGCGAGCCCCGGACAATGACTGGGCGTCCCCCAACGCCAGCTCGCCGCCGTGGTCCTCGCAGATACGCTTCACGATCGCGAGGCCAAGGCCGGTGCCCTTCTCACGCGTCGTCACATAGGGCTCGGTGAGTCTGTCGCGATCGCGCGACGGGAGCCCCACGCCGTTGTCCTCGACCACAAAGGACAGGGTCTCCGCCTCGAGCCGGAGGGCCGCGCGGATACGGCCCTCGCCAGGCGCAAGGTTGCGACCGGAGACCGCCTCGGCGGCATTCTTGAGGATATTGGCCAGCGCCTGGCCCACCATGCGCTCATCGCAGGTCAGCACCTGGTCCCGCGGCGGTTCGTCCATCTCGACGACGATCTCCGGACTCGCCACGCGTTGGGCGAAAACCGCCTGGCGCAGCATCTCGGCCGGGTCGGTCTCGGCGAAGCGCGGCGTCGGCATACGGGCGAACGCGGAGAACTCGTCGACCATGCGGCCGATGTCCCCGACCTGGCGAATGATGGTGTCGGTACAACGGTCGAAGGTCTCCAGGTCACTGGTGATCTCCTTGCGGTACTTGCGCCGGATGCGCTCGGCGGACAGCTGGATCGGGGTCAGCGGGTTCTTGATCTCGTGGGCGATGCGCCGGGCGACGTCCTTCCAGGCGGCGTTGCGCTGGGCCGTGATCAGTCGGGTGATGTCGTCGAAGGTCAGCACCACGCCGTCCGCGGCCGCGCCGCTGGCCCGCACGCGGAGCCGCCGCGTCTCAGCGGCCCGCACGATGTCGACCTCCTCCTCGACCTCGGCGCTGATCTCGACGGCGCGCCCCGCGACCGCAACGAGCTCAGGGGCCAGATCTTCGAGCGGCCGCCCGGTCATGGCGTCGGGATCGATGCCGAGCAGCACCGCCGCCTGCCGATTGCTCGCCGAGACGGCGCCGGCCCCGTCCAGGCCAATGACGCCGGCGCTGACGCCCGACAGGACGGTCTCGATGAAGGTGCGGCGCGTCTCGGCGTCGAGGCTGGCGGTCTTGAGAGCGACCTGCTGAACCTGAAGATCATTGGTCATATTGTTGAATGCACGAGACAACATTGCCATTTCTTCAGGTTGCCGGGATGTGTCCACGCGGGCGTCTAGGTCGCCCAGCGAGATCCGGCCGGCGGCCTGGATCAGGCGGGCGACCGGCGCGGCGATCGAGTTGCCGACCGGGATGGCCAGCCAGGCCGCGCCCACCAGCAGCAGCAGGACGGTTTCGACGTAGGTCAGGGCGAAGGCGGCCTGCAGCAACCGCTTGTTGTCGTCGGCCTCGCGGTAGGTGACCAGCTGGGCCTCGGCGTCTCGCAGCTGGCCCAGGATGCCGGGGCTCGCCGGGGTTACGACATAAAGATAGGCGTCCTCATAGGCGTTGAGCCGGTGGAGGCCGCGTAACACGTCGGACGAGGGAAAGGTCTCGGCCGAGGTGACGCCCTCGTCGGCGGAGTCGAAACTGGAGGCCGGCGGGGCCAGAAACGCGGGCGCGCCACGCCCCTCGCTCCGGGCCATGATCCGGCCCTCGCGATCGATGACATAGGCGGCCGTGAAGGCGCCCGTCGACAGCTGACCCAGATACTGACTGTAGGCGACGGGAGAGGAGTCCAGGGCGTCGCGGGCCTGGTTGAGCTCCTGGCCGACCGTCGTGACGTTCTGACCCAGGTCGTTGGTCCGTTCCTTGACATAGGTCCGGGCCACGCCGGCCGAGTTCTCGACAATGGTGCGGACCTTCTGGCTGAACCAGTAGTCGACGCCGGAGATCACCACGCCGCCGAAGAACAGGGCCACCACGATCGCCGGCGCGACCGTGGCCAGACCGAAGATGGCCATGAAGCGCAGCTGGAGCCGCGCACCCGCATCGGCGTGGCGGCTGCGCAGAAGCCGAAGCACCCGCATCGCCACGAGGCTGGCCAGAACAAGGATCAGGAGCAGGTTGAGGCCGAGCAGGGCCAGCATCACCTGCACATCGGCGCTGATCGGGCCAACTTCCGGCGGGCGGGAAGCGAGCAGCGCCCCGGTGATCGTCAGGAGCACCGCGACGACATAACCGCCGCCGAGCAGGTAGCGCGACTCCACCACCCGCCGCCAGGTGGGCAGCGGCGCGTCGACGATACTGTCGTCCTGTGAC
>JBIKTU010000359.1:0-3146 GCA_044347965.1 Caulobacter sp. | reverse complement strand
ATCGCGAAGCTGGACGCCGAACTGGCCGACCCCAACCTCTATGCCCGCGACCGCGTCCGCTTCGACCGGACCATGAAGACCGCCGACAAGGCCCGCGCCGACCTCGCCGCCGCCGAGGAGGAGTGGCTGGCCCTGGAAGAGAAGCGCGAGGCGCTGGGCGCCTGACCTACTGGACGGCGGCCGGGCTCAGCCAGGCCACGCAGACGGCGAAGATCGCCAGCACGGCCATGGCGGCCCACCGGCGGCGAGTGGCCCAGAGGACCCAGCCGCCGATCGGACCGAAAGCCATCGCCGCATAGAGCGCCAGGAAAGTCGCCGCCGTCCGGCCATCGGCCGCCCCGGTTTCGCCGCCGCGCAGGACGCTCAGCGCCATCGGCAGACAGCTCCACAACATCGCGGCGCCGACTATTGTCGCCGCGAACAGAAGCACCCCGACCCAATGCCCCTGAAAGCCGGGAACAAGGAAGGCTCCTCGGGCGGCGTCGATAGCGCGCCGGCGCCTGTCCTGATCATTCCGCATGATGCGTCCTCTGCTACCGGGGTAGCGCAGGACGGCCGGGGCATCAACGTGGCGGAGCGGCCTTCCCCGGGAAGGCCTACGCCGACTGAGCCTCGAGCGGGTCCTCGGCCGCCGTCCTGGACCCGGCGGACTCGCCGGTCCATTGCGCAACCTTGCTGACCAGTTCGGCGAGATTGATCGGCTTGGCGATGTGACCATTCATCCCGGCCGCGCGGCAGGCCGCCAACTGGCTGGCGAGTACATTGGCGCTGAAGGCGAGGATCGGCGTCCGATTGTTGCGCTCGGCCGTCGCCCGGATCGCGCGCGTAGCCGCCAGTCCGTCGAGGCCGGGCATCTGGACGTCCATCAGGATCAGGTCGAAGGCGGTGTGGTGCGCGATCTCGACCGCTTCGGCGCCGCCGCTGGCCTCGATGATCTCGTGGCCGAACTGGCTGAGAATGGCGCGAACCAGCTGGCGATTGATGGCGACGTCATCGACCAGCAGCAGGCGCGCCACCGGCATCTCGGCCAGCGCCGCATCCTCATGCTCAACACGGGCCGGCGCCGCAACCGCCGGCGCGGCGATGGTGAACCAGAAGCGGGATCCCTCCCCCTCGACGCTGTCGACGCCGATACGACCGCCCATCAGCTCGGTCAGGCCAAGGCAGATGGCCAGGCCCAGGCCCGAGCCGCCGTGGCGCCGGCTGATCGACCCGTCGACCTGCGAAAAACGCTGGAACAGGCGGTCCAGGCGATCAGCCGGGATGCCCGGACCGGTATCGGCAACCTCGATCTGCAGCCGGCCGCCGTCACAGGGCGTGTGTGCCAGGGTCACGCGAATGTCGCCCTCCCCGGTGAACTTCAGCGCGTTGCCGAGCAGGTTGAGCAGGATCTGCCGCAGGCGTGCGCTGTCAGCGCTGACCGCCCGGGGAAGGTCTTCTGCGACATCCACGGAAACCCGCAGACCCTTCATCGCCGCCTGGGCGGCCACCAGGTCGACTGTTTCGCGAACGATGGCGGCCGGATCGAACGGCTGGGGATCAAGCTCCAGCTGGCCGGCCTCGAGCTTGGAAAAGTCGAGCACGTCATTGACCACCGACAGCAGCGCCTCGCCGGCCGTCGTGATCCGCTGGAGGTGCAATCCCGCCTCGTCCGGCAAGCCGGGCAGGCGTTTCAGCAAGCCCGAAAACCCGAGGATGGCTGTAAGCGGCGTGCGGATCTCGTGGCTCATGTTGGCGAGGAAGTCTGATTTGGCCTCGGTGGCCGCCTCGGCTTCGCGGGTCCGTTCGCGCAGCTTGTCCTCGAGCGCCTTTCGTCGCGTGACATCCCGGGCAACGTCCACATTCCCGGTGGCCTCGCCTGTAATCCGATCATGGACGAGGCTGGTGCGCGTCTCAAACCAGAGCCAGCGTCCATCCTTGTGGCGCGCACGGTACTCCGTGATTGCCGCGTCCTCGTCGATTTCCCCTGCGTAGAGGAGGGCGCCAACCCTCTCCATGGCGGGCCAGTCCTCGGGATGCACCAGGTCCCGGATCATCCGGCCAACGAGGATTTCCGGCGGATATCCGGTCACCCGCGCAACCGACGGCGAAATATAGGTTAGCCGCCCGTCCCGGTCGCTCAGCATGATCAGGTCGGTGACGTTGTCGGCGAACAGCCGGTGACGCGCTTCGCTGGCGGCCAGCGCCTGTTCGGACTTCTTGCGCTCGATGGCGATAGCCGCCAGATGGGCCGCTGCCTCGATCGACCTGAAGTCCTCGGCCTCGGGCGCCCGGATGTCGCGGTGATACATGGCGAAGGTGCCCAGCACCCGGCCGTCCTGACCACGGATCGGCTCCGACCAGCAGGACGCCAGGCCGGCTTCGGCGGCAAGGCCCTTGAAGTTGAACCAAAGCGGGTCGGTCTGGATATCCGAAACGATGGTGCGGGCGCCGCTCCAGGCCGACGTGCCGCAGGAGCCGACGTCCGGGCCGATTTCGATGCCGTCGATCGCGTCGTTGTAGAAAACGGGCAGACTGGGCGCCGCGCCCAGCAGCAGCCGCTTGCCGGCCTCGTCGAGCAGCAGGATGCTGCACAGTACGCTCGGATGTTCGGCTTCGACGCAACGGGCAATGCCGTCGAGTATGTCCGGCAGGGACCCGCTGTGCGCGATCAGGGTCATGACCCGGGTCAGGGTCGCCGTCGCCGACTCGCGAAGGGAAGCAGGCTGATCGACCATGGCTGACATCCCACCATCGCACCCGATCTGTGCGAGCGATGTGACATCAGACGAGTCAACGATTGCCGATTGGTGAACCGAACGATGCTTTTTGACCCGAACGCCAAAACGCGGAAGGGGCGGCCACCCGTGGTGACCGCCCCTTCATGTCTTTCAGATCTCAGAAGCGGCGTCAGGCCGCCTTGCCGAAGGACAGGGTCTCGTAGCGGCGCAGGTGATGGTCGACCGAGCCGAACAGGCCCTCGATCATCGTCGCGCGCTTGAAGTAGTGGCCGATGGCCAGTTCGTCGGTCATGCCCATACCGCCGTGGATCTGGATGGCGTTCTGGCCGACGAACTTGCAGGCCTTGCCGATCTGCACCTTGGCGGCGGAGACGGCCTTGGCGCGCTCGGCGTCGTCGGTGACCTTGATGGTGGCCATGTAGGTCA
>JBIKTU010000358.1:0-3148 GCA_044347965.1 Caulobacter sp. | reverse complement strand
GAAGGCGTAGGGCAGGCCGAGCGCGGCGGCCAGATGGGCCCCGAACTGGCTGGAGCCGAGGATCCAGACCGGCACATTGGTCCCCTCTCCCGGCGTCGCCACCACGCCCTGGTTGGGGGCGGCGGGCTTGAGGAAATGCAGCAGCTCGACGACGTCCTGCGGGAAGCGGTCGACGTCGCCGACCATGGTCCGGCGCAGGGCGCGGGCGGTCAGCTGGTCGGTCCCCGGCGCGCGGCCCAGGCCCAGGTCGATACGCGGCCCGTACAGCTCGGCCAGGGTCCCGAACTGCTCGGCGATCTGCAGCGGCGCGTGGTTGGGCAGCATGACGCCGCCCGCCCCGACCCGGATCGTCGAGGTGCCCTCCGCCACATGGGCGATGACCACGCTGGTCGCGGCGCTGGCGATGCCGCGCATGTTGTGGTGCTCGGCCAGCCAGAACCGGTTGTAGCCCCAGCGTTCGGCATGCTGCGCCAGGTCGCGGCTGTTGTGCAGCGCCTGCCTGACGGTGGAGCCCTGGACGACAGGGGCGAGGTCGAGAACGGAGAGCGTGGTCATTGAGGGCATATGGGGAGCCGGAGGTTGAGCGGGAGGGGGCGATCATCCTCTCCCCTTGGGAGAGGTGGCCCGGCGGAGCCGGGTCGGAGAGGGACGCGCTGGGCCTGATCGTCGGAACGCCGCGCTTCCCTCTCAGTCATGGCTCCGCCATGACAGCTCTCCCACGGGGAGAGCACGAACGGCTACGGAATAAGCAGCACCCGCCCGACCGCCTGCCGGCTCTCGATATAGGCATGCGCGCCCGCCGCGTCCGACAGCGGAAACTCCCGGTCGATGACGACCTTGAACGCGCCTTTCGCGGCGTCCTCGATCAGGCCCTGGATCATGTCGTGGGCGCGGTCGGTCATGATCTCGGCGCCGAGGAAGACGCCGCTGAGCGAGCGGTTGCCGCCCATCAGGCTGGAGACGTCCACCGTCATCGGCTCGCGGCCGGCGTTGCCGACCATCGAGCAGCGGCCGCGATAGGCGAGCGAGGCCAGGGAGCCGGCCAGGGTGGCGCCGCCGACACTGTCGACGACCAGGTTGACGCCCTTCTTGTCGGTGATCTTCATCACCGCCCGGGCGACGTCCTCGGTCTTGTAGTTGATGCCGTGGTCAAGGCCGTAGGCCTTGAGCCGCTCCAGCCGTTCGTCGCTGGAGGCGGTGGCCAGCACGGTGGCGCCGGCCGCCTTGGCCAGCTGGATGGCGGCCAGGCCCACGCCCGAGGCGCCGGCCTGGACCAGCACCGTCTCGCCGGCCTTGAGGCGGCCGAACTCGAACAGGCAGTCGTGGGCGGTGCCGAAGGCGACCGGGATGACGGCGGCCAGGCGCGGGTCGAGAGTGTCGGGGATCGGCCAGCAGTTGCGGGCCGGAACCGGGCGCAGCTCGGCGTGGCTGCCGTGGCCGTCGACCGTGGCGACCTTCTGGCCGACCTTCAGATGGGTGACCTCGGACCCGACCTCGACGATCTCGCCGGACGCCTGGTAGCCCACGATGTGCGGCGTCGTGACCAGCGGCCCGCGCCAGCGGTTCAGGGTGTCGCCGCCCTCGATGCTGACCGCCAGCACCCGGATGATGACGCCCTTGGGATGGCAGACGGGGTCGGGCACGTCCTCGTATTTCAGGACGTCGGGGGTTCCGTTCTCGTAGTAGACGGCGGCTTTCATGGGGTGGCTCCGGACACTTCCCTTCCCCCTGGAGGGGGGAAGGGTCAGGAATGGGGGTGGGGGAGAAGACGATTGGCGAGGTGGTAGCTGGCCCTGCGGTCAAGGCGGCAAGTGTGCGCCGACCTTGCCGGCTCCACCCCCAACCCCGGCCCTTCCCCCCTCCAGGGGGAAGGGAGACGCGTCAGCCCCAAATGGGCGGCTTGCGGCCGGCCCAGGGCAGTTCCTTTTCCAGCTGGCCCGCCAGCCGGTAGAGCGTCGCCTCGTCGCCGAACTGGCCGGTGAACATCATGCCCAGCGGCAGGTTATCCGCGCTCTGCCAAAGCGGCAGGGACAGGCTCGGCTGGCCGGTGAAGTTGAACGGCGGGGTGGTGCCGTAGGTGGCGGCCTGGCGCTTGTCGAACTCCTTCACATCGACCGTCAGCGGATCGAGCCAGTCGATGCGCGGCGAGGGATGGCTCATGGTCGGGGTCAGGAAGACATCGAAGGCCTGGAAGCGCTCGAGGATCTGGATGTTGATCAGCCGCAGCGTCTGCCAGCCCCACAGCGCCTGCTGGCCAGAGACGCGGCGGCCGCCGTCGTAGCCGCGCTGGGCCAGCGGACCGAGCTCACCCGGCTCCGGCTCGCGGCCGAGCAGCTCGACCCAGCGCTGCATCGAGGCGGCGAAGTTGGAGGCCGAGACCAGGCCCTGGGCGCGGTAGAGCAGGCGGTAGTCGATGCCGAGGCCCATCTCGAAGACCTCGTGGCCGAGGGCCTTGAGCGTCTCGACCGTCTTCTGCGTCGCGGCGAGCATCTCGTCGCCCATGGGGCGGCCGCTGGGGGTCTCGTTGGACCAGGCGATGCGCAGCTTGCCGGGGCTGCGGCTGACCTCCTCGAGGAAGGGCCGCTCCTTCTTCGGATGGGTGAAGGGGTCGCCCGGCTGCGGACCATCGGTGGCGTCGAGCATGGCGGCGCTGTCCCGCACCGTGCGGCTGACCACATGGTGGACCGAGAAGCCGACGGCGCCGTCGGTCACCTCGCAGATCGGGGTGCGGTCGCGGGTGATCTTCATGCCGACCAGTCCGCAGTTGGCGGCCGGGATGCGGATGGAGCCGAGGCCGTCGCTGGCATGGGCCAGCGGGACCATGCCCGAGGCCGTGGCGCTGGCCGCCCCGCCGGAGGAGCCGCCGGAGATGTGGTCCGGGTTCCAGGGATTGCCGCAGGGGCCCAGCCGCTCCGACTGGGTGACGCCCGGAATGCCGAACTCCGGCGTGTTGGTCTTGCCCAGCAGCACGACGCCGCTGTTCCGGTACCGGCGGACCAGCTCGCTGTCGGCGTCGTCCGAGGGAACCTGGGCGTACATCGAGCCCGAGCTGCGCGGCCAGCCGGTGACCTTGGCCCCGAGATCCTTGATCAGGAAGGGCACGCCCTTGAAGGGGCCGTCCGGAAGCGGTCCGGCGGCGACCTTGCGG
>JBIKTU010000357.1:0-3150 GCA_044347965.1 Caulobacter sp. | reverse complement strand
CGCGGCCGGTTGCCGCCCACCGTGGCGAAGGCCCAGAGCAGCTCGTCCAGCGTATTGGCGTTGATCCGCCCGCCCTGGCTGGAAAGGCCCGGCGGCTTGTTCAGCGCGATGACATGCGGGTCCTGATGGATCACCAGCCCCCGCGTGAAGGCTATCTCCTCGGGCGTGAGGACGATCGGGGTCTCGTGAGCTTTGGACTTGCGGGGGGGGCGGGCACTCATCCCTCCCTCCCCTTTATGGGGAGGGACAGGTCCGCGCAGCGGACCAGGGTGGGGCAAGAGGTGGCCGCCTTCGACGCCGGGTGAGAATCACAACTGGCCCCACCCGTCTCGTCTCGCTGCGCTCGCCGATCCACCCTCCCCATGAAGGGGAGGGAAACAGAAAGCGCGCTCATCCGCCCTTCCCCTTCCGCATCGCCGCCCAGCGGTCCAGCCGCTCCTTGACCTTGGCCTCGTGCCCCTCGCCTTTCGGCCTGTAGAACACCCGCCGCTCCATCCCATCCGGGAAGTAGTTCTGGCCCGAGAAGCCCTCCTCGGTGTCGGGGTCGTAGGCGTAGCCCTTGCCGTAGCCGAGGTCCTTCATCAGCCGGGTCGGGGCGTTGAGGATGTGGGCGGGCGGGGTCAGGGAGCCGGTCTCCTTCGCCGCCTTCCGCGCCGCGCCGAAGGCCTTGTAGACGGCGTTGGACTTGGGCGCACAGGCCATGTGGACACAGGCCTGGGCCAGGGCCAACTCGCCCTCCGGACTGCCCATGAAGTCGTAGGCGTCCCTGGCCGCGTTGCAGAGCAGCAGGCTCATCGGGTCGGCGGCGCCGATGTCCTCGCTGGCCATCCGGGTCAGGCGGCGGGCGATGAACAGCGGATCCTCGCCGCCCTCCAGCATCCGCGCCAGCCAGTAGAGCGCCGCGTCCGGGTCGCTGCCGCGCACCGACTTATGCAGCGCGCTGATGAGGTTGTAGTGCTCCTCGCGGTCCTTGTCGTAGGCCGGGCTGCGCTTCTGCAGCACCTGGCCCAGCTCGGCCGGGGTCAGTGGCTTTGGCGCGCCGATGGCCAGCAGGGTCTCGGCCAGGGTCAACAGATAGCGGCCGTCGCCGTCGGCCATGGCGATCATCGCCTCGCGGGCGGCGGGGTCGAGCGGCAGGGCGCGGCCCTCCTCGGCCTCGGCCCGGGCCAGCAGGCTCTCCAGCGCCGCCTCGTCCAGCCGGCGCAGCACATAGACCTGCGAGCGAGACAGCAGGGCGCCGTTCAGCTCGAAGCTGGGGTTCTCGGTGGTGGCCCCGACCAGGGTGACGACACCCTCCTCCACGAACGGCAGGAAGCCGTCCTGCTGGGCGCGGTTGAAGCGGTGGATCTCGTCGACGAACAGCAGGGTCGACTGGCCGGCGGCGCGGCGCATCTTCGCCTGTTCAAAGGCCTTCTTAAGGTCGGCGACGCCGGAGAAGACGGCGCTGATCTGCTGGAATTCATAGCCGGCGGCCTTGGCCAGCAGGCGGGCGATGGTGGTCTTTCCAGTCCCGGGCGGCCCCCAGAGGATCATCGAGCCCAGCCGGCCGTTGGCGATCATCCGCCGGATGGGCCCGGCCTCGCCCAGCAGGTGTTCCTGCCCGACCACCTCGTCGATGGTGCGCGGCCGAAGCCGCTCGGCCAGGGGCGCGGGGGCATGGGGCGTCAGGCCGGCGGCTTCGAACAGATCGCTCATCGTGGGTGGGTGTAGCACCACAGCGAGATTCCTTCTCCCCTCGCGGGAGAAGGTGGCCTGCGAAGCAGGTCGGATGAGGGGGCTCCCGGAGCCCGGACACTGGCGGCGGACGCCGCGGATGGCCGCACAGGGTCGTTCACCCCCTCATCCGTCGGCCTTCGGCCGCCACCTTCTCCCGCAAGGGGAGAAGGGAATCAGGCCCGGAACGAGGCCGTGATCCGGCGGCCACCGCGTTCGATGGTCACCTGCCAGACCCGGACCCTGGCGGTCAGGGCGGCGGTCAGCTCGCCTGTGGTGAGGATCTCGCGGCCGTTGACGGCGCGGACGATGTCGCCGGGCTGCAGGCCTATGCCCTGGGCCGGGCCGGTCGCGACCCGCAGCACGATCACGCCGCGGCCGGCGAACGGGTCGGCGCCGATCTCGTCGGCCACGGCGGGCGACAGGTTGGCGACCGTCGCGCCGGAGAAGGGATTGGCGCCCTGGATCACCCGCTCGTCCCGGGCCGGTGTGGCGGGCGCCGCTTCGGCGCGGGCGTTCAGCGACAGCTCACGACCGTCGCGCAGCACGGTCAGCGGCACGGTCTCGCCGATGCGACGGGCGCCGAACAGGTAGATGGCCGCGCCCTCGTCGGTGACGGGCTGGCCGGCGATGGTCAGCAGGATGTCGCCGGGCTGGGCGCCGGCCCGCGCCGCCGGGCTGCCGGGCCAGACATCGGTGATCGCCGCGCCTCGCGGAACGCTCATCCCCAGGCTGCGGGCGATGTCGCCGGTGACGGTCATGGCCTTGACGCCCAGCCAGGGCCGCACGACCGCCTGGCTGCCGCCCAGGGCTGCGCCGACGACCTGGCGGGCCATGGCGGCCGGAATGGCGAAACCGACGCCCGAGGATGTCCCCGAGCGCGAGAGGATGGCGGTGTTCACCCCGATCAGGTCGCCGTCCATGTCGACCAGCGG
This sequence comes from Caulobacter sp., assembly GCA_044347965.1. Lineage (GTDB taxonomy): Bacteria > Pseudomonadota > Alphaproteobacteria > Caulobacterales > Caulobacteraceae > Caulobacter. The sequence continues at coordinate 502 of JBIKTU010000357.1, read as the reverse complement.
CCCGCCGGAGTTGCCCGGATTGATGGCCGCGTCGGTCTGGATGAAGAAGCCGTAGTCGGTGATGCCGGTGTTGGACCGGGCGGTGGCCGAAACGATGCCGTTGGTAACCGTCTGGCCGACGCCGAACGGATTGCCGATGGCCAGCACCAGGTCGCCGACCTCCAGCGCCTCCTGGTCGTCGATGGCGATGACCGGCAGCTTCTCGCGTCCGACGTCGATCTTCAGGACGGCCAGATCGGACTTGGGATCAGCCAGCAGGACCCTGGCCGGAAACTCGCGCTTGTCGGCGAGCTGGACCATGACCTCGTCGGCGCCCTCGATGTTGTGGTTGTTGGTCAGGATGACGCCGTCCTCGCGGACGATGGCGCCGCTGCCCAGCGACTGGGCGACGCGCTCGCGCGGCACGCCGCCGCCGATGAACATGTCCCAGAAGGGATCGACCCGCTGGCGGACCACGCGCTTGCTGCTGACGTTGACCACCGCCGGCGCCGCCCGCTTCACC
>JBIKTU010000355.1:0-3160 GCA_044347965.1 Caulobacter sp. | reverse complement strand
AACTTCTTCTACCTCGACCTGGAGGTGGACGCCCAGGCGCGGGTCTCGGCCCTGATCGGACGCGACGCCTACCCCAAGGGCGCGCCGCCGATCGAGACCTCGATCCCGGTGCGCCCCTCGCCGATCAACCGGATCGACTGAGGCGGCCCGCAGACCGTCAGCCCGCCAGCGTCCTGAGTCCCGCGTAGTTCGGCTGGTCGATGCGGACCTGGTCGATGATGCTGGCCTTCAGATGCGCCATCACCGCCGGGTCGGCGGCGTCGATGCTGCCGTCCTCGATGCCGGTGCAGAGCGCTTCGTTGAGCTCGGTCCAGGTTCCGTCGCGGCCAAGGATAGCCTTCAGGCGTTCGGTGGCGGCGGCCTCGGCCGCCGGTCCCTGTTCGATCTCGCGCCGCACGGTGTTGAGGGCGTTGACGGCGACCCGGGCCAGGAAGGCGTCGCGATCCTTCAGCTGTGGCGCGGCGCGGTCCTCGATGAAGCGAATCACCGCTTCGATCAGCTCCGAGGCGGTCGGATGGGTGATCATCGGGCAGCCTCCAGCAGGGCCATGAGGTCGATCTCGCACTCCGATGTGCGGCGGCCGATCATCGGCCGCTCGACCGAGGTGTCCGAGCCGTTGGCGTAGGACGCGTACATGCCCTCGCACATCACGCCCCACTTCAGCGAGCCGAGCATCTGCCAGTAGAGCACCCGCTCCAGCGGGATCGGCGTGCCGCCCGCCGCCTCGTAGCCGGCCAGCAGGTCGGCGTAATCGCCAAAGCCGCCGACGGGCTTGCCGCCGCCGAAGCGCCAGGAGGCGGTGCAGAGCCAGCCCATGTCCTCGGCCGGGTCGCCGATGTGGACCAGCTCCCAGTCGAGGATGGCGGCTACGCCAGCTTCCGGGTGGAACATGATGTTTCCATTGCGGAAATCGCCATGAAGCATCACCGGGCGTTCCAGCGCCGGCGCGCGATCCTTCAGGTACTTGAACGCCGCTTCCAGGATCGGGCGGCGGGCGCCGAGATTGCGGTAGACGGTCTCGTACTTCTCGAGCTCATCCAGGGCGCTCGACCGGGCCAGATCGGGCAGGCCCTCGAGCGGGATGGCGTGGATCTTCGCCAGCGCCTCGCCGCACTGGAAGGCCAGCTTCGGGCGGATGGCGGCGAAGGCCTCGCCCTGGGCGATGCGCTTGCCCAGGGTCTCGCCCTCGATCGCCGACATGACGTAGGCCTCGCCGATGTCGCTGCCCGGCGCGCTGACGTGGAGCACCTCGGGCACCGGCGCGCCCTGAAGCGTGGCGGCGCGGATGAGGGCGGCCTCGGTGGCCAGCGGATTGGCGTTGCCGGTCGGCGAGCCCGCCCCGGCCGGTTTGCGGCGCAGGATCAGCGGCCTGCCCGAATCGAGGGCGAAGGCCCAGGTCTCCTGGCTGGCCCCGCCGGACAGGCGGCGCAGGCCGGTGACCGATGTGCCGCCCAGCTGGGGGGCGATGGCGTTCAAGGCTGTTTCGAGATCGCTCATGACTCGCGATTGGGACCCTTCACCCGGCGTCAGTCAAACCCGAGGGCTTCCAGTCGAACAGTTCCTGCAGCACCCGCACCGCCTGGCCCCTCGGCGAGGTGAGCTTCGGGTCCCGCGCGAGGATCAGCCGGGCGTCGTCGGCGGCCGCGGCGATCATGGTCCTGTGCGCCACCGGATCGCTCTGCTTGAGGCCCAGCGGGTCGCCGCCGCCACGCAGCTCCAGGTCCTTTTCGGCGATGACGAAGCCGTCGTCGGTGCGGCGCAGGATGTCGAGCCGCTGCTGGGCCGTCTCCGACAGCGGCGGATCGTAGAGCAGCACGCAGGCGCTCTCCCGCCGACCGCGCCCGACCCGGCCGCGCAGCTGGTGCAGCTGGGCCAGGCCGAACCGTTCGGCCTGTTCGATGACCATGATGGTGGCGTTTGGCACATTGACCCCGACCTCGACCACGGTGGTGGCGACCAGCACCGGCAGGCGGCCGTCAGCGAACTCGGCCATCACCGCGTCCTTCTCGGCCGGCGGCATCTGGCCGTGGACCAGCCCGACCTGGGCGCCCATGACCTTGCGCAGCGCCTCGGCCCGCTTCTCGGCGGCGGCGAGGTCCGCGAAGTCGCTCTCGCTGACCATCGGACAGATCCAGAAGGCCTGGGCCCCGTCCTTCACCGCCTGTTTCAGCCGCTCGACGATCTCGCCCATGCGCGGGGAGGGGACGGCGCGGGTGGCCACGGGTGTGCGGCCCGGCGGCTTCTCGTCGATGCGGCTGACATCCAGGTCGCCGAACACGGTCAGCTCCAGCGTGCGCGGGATCGGGGTGGCGGACATGGCCAGCAGATGGGCGCTCTCGCCCTTGGCCTGCAGCCGCTTGCGCTCGTTGACGCCGAAGCGGTGCTGCTCGTCGATGATGGTGAGCCCCAGGTCGCGGAACTTCACTTCGTCCTGGAACAGGGCATGGGTGCCGACGGCGACCTGGGCCGTGCCGTCCATCAGCGCCATCAGCTTTTCGGCCCGCACCCCGCCCTTGTCGCGACCGGTCAACAGCAGCACGCGCAGCCCCTGGGCCTCCAGCGGTCCGGCGATGGTCTCGAAATGCTGGCGGGCGAGGATTTCGGTCGGGGCCATCAGCGCCGACTGCAGATGCGCCTCGGCCGCGTCGGCGATGGCCAGCATGGCGACGATGGTCTTGCCCGCCCCGACATCCCCGTGCAGCAACCGGCTCATCCGCTCGCCCGACTGCAGATCGCCGCGCACCTCGGACAGGGCGCGGATCTGGGCCCCGGTCAGCTTCCAGGGCAGGGCGGCCTCGATGCGGCCCGCCAGCTGGCCCGCCGGGATCAATGCGCCCGGGTGACTACGCCGCGCCGCCTTGCGCTGCGCGAGCGCCAGCTGGTGGGCCAGCAGCTCGTCGAAGGCCAGCCGCCGCCGGGCCGGCGACAGTGGCGACAGGTCCGCCTCGGTGGCCGGGTTGTGGTAGGCCTCCAGCGCCGCGCGCCAGGTTGGAAGGCCCTCGCGCGCCAGCCAGGCGGTGTCCTGCCACTCGGGCAGCTCCGGCGCGCGGGCAAGCGCCTCGTGGGCTAGCCTGCGCACCGTGCGCGCGGGGAGGCCCGCGGTGGCGGGGTAGACGGCCTCGACCTCCGGCACCTCCGCGGCCTTCTCGACGGCCACGAT
>JBIKTU010000354.1:0-3162 GCA_044347965.1 Caulobacter sp. | reverse complement strand
CTCAAGTCTGGTCTAGCGGGGATCGGAGCCCGGACCCGCGAAGGGGTCGGACGGACCGCCGCCGATCGGCGACTCGCGGGTGTTGCCGCGGCTGGAGGCCGGATCGGCCAGTTCCTCGTCCGAGCGAGGGTCGGACGTCTGGTTACCGCGACCGGCCATGGCGCGACGCTCGGCCTCGAAGGCGGCGCGCTTGGCCGGGTCCTCGGGACGCTCCAGATCGCCGAGCGAGCCGCAGCCGGCCAGGGCGACGCCCGCCAGCGCCAGCGACAGCGGAATGAGACGGGAAGCCTTCATCGCAGGGAGTCCTTCCAACGCGCGACCTGGGCCCGAACCTGATCGGGCGCCGTTCCACCCCAGCTTACGCGGCTTGCGGCCGAAGCGGCAGGGGTCAGAACCTTGAAAACGTCCGCGCTGATGCCCTGGTTGAGCGCCTGCAGCTCGGTCAGCGGCAGGTCGGCCAGATCGACGCCCAGCTGCTCGGCCCGTTTCACCGCCGCGCCGGTCACGTGGTGGGCGTCGCGGAAGGGCAGATCGAGCTCGCGCACCAGCCAGTCGGCCAGGTCCGTGGCGGTGGAGAAGCCGGCCCCGGCGGCGGCGGCCATGCGGGCCGTGTTGGGCTCCAGGTCGCGGACCATGCCGGTCATGGCCAGCAGCGCCAGCTCAAGCGCGTCGAAGGCCTCGAAGGTCGGGACCTTGTCCTCCTGCATGTCCTTGGAATAGGCGAGCGGCAGGCCCTTCATGACCACGGTCAGGGTGGTCAGCGAGCCCAGGATGCGGCCGACCTTGGCGCGGATCAGCTCGGCGGCGTCCGGGTTCTTCTTCTGCGGCATGATCGAGCTGCCGGTGGTGAAGGCGTCGCTCAGCCGGATGAAGCCGAACTGTGGCGTCATCCACAGCACGATCTCCTCGGCCAGGCGCGACAGGTGGGTGGCGCAGATCGTCGCCGCCGACAGGGCCTCCAGCGCGAAGTCGCGGGAGGAGACGCTGTCCAGCGAGTTGGCCGTCGGCCGGTCGAAGCCCAGGGCCCTGGCCGTCATCTCCCGGTCGATGGGGAAGGGGCTGCCGGCCAGGGCGGCGGCGCCCAGCGGGCACTCGTTCATCCGGTTGCGGGCGTCGCGGAAGCGGGAGGCGTCGCGGCCGAACATCTCGACATAGGCCATCAAATGATGGCCGAAGGTAACCGGCTGGGCCGGCTGCAGGTGGGTGAAGCCCGGCATCAGCGCGTCGGCGTGGGCTTCGGCCTTGTCCAGAAGGGCGCCGATCAGGCCGGTGATCTGCGCGGCGGACCGCTCGGTCGCCTCACGTACCCACAGGCGGAAATCGAGCGCGACCTGGTCGTTGCGCGAGCGCGCCGTATGCAGCCGGCCGGCCACCGGGCCGATCAGCTCGCGCAGCCGGGCCTCCACATTCATGTGGATGTCCTCGAACTCCTCGCGGAACGGGAAGGCGCCGCTTTCGATCTCGGCGTGGATGGCGTCCAGTCCGCGCTGGATTTGCGCCTCATCCTCGCTAGATATGACCCCGGCCTTCGCCAGCATGGCGGCGTGGGCCTTCGAGCCGGCGATGTCCTGCGCCCAGAGGCGTTTGTCGAAGCCGATCGAGACGTTGATCGCCTGCATCAGGTCGCTGGGGCGCGCCGAGAACCGTCCGCCCCACATGGCCTGGCCCTCTCCGGAGGGCTTGGACGTGTTCGAGGGGTTGTCAGTCATATGAGCGAAGTCCAGCCGGCCAAACCCGGGCCCGACCTGTTGAAATGGGCCATCCGGGGCCTCGCCCTGATCGGCGCGGCGGCGGTTCTATACGTCATCGTCGCCAGTTCGTTCAAACCCAAGGAGTCGGCCGATCTGCGCGACCTGAGGCGTGGCGAGCTGGCCAAGCTCGAGGTGTCGATCCCCGGGCGCGCGGCGCCGGCCCAGACCTTCCTCGATCCGGACGGCAAAACCGTCTCCGTCGCCGACTTCAAGGGCAAGGTGCTGGTGGTGAACCTGTGGGCCACCTGGTGCGGGCCCTGCAAGATCGAGATGCCGACCCTGGCGGCGCTGCAGGCCGCCTACCAGACCCAGCCGCTGGTCGTGGCGCCGGTGAGCGTCGACCGCGACGAGGACCTGAACCTGGCGGTGGCCTTCATCAAGCAGAACAGCCCGCTCAAGCTGTACCGCGACCCCGGCTACAAGCTGGCCTTCGGGCTGGAGCCACGCGCGGCGGGCTTCCCGACCACCATCGTCTACGACAAGACCGGAGTCGAACGCGCCCGCCTGGCCGGCGACGCCGACTGGAACGGCAAGGAAGCGCGGGAGCTGATCGAGCGGCTTCTGGCGGAATGACGCCTGACGGGCTTCTCGCGCTGGAAGACGTCTCCGCCCTGGCCTGGCCGGCGTTGCACACGGCCCGGGTCGGCGGCTGGCGGCTGAACGCCTCGACGGGGCACACGGGCCGGGCCAACACCTGCTGGGCGCTGGAGGCGCCGGACCGGCCGCTGAACGAGGCCCTGGCCTGGGTGGAGTCCTGGTACGCCGGCTTTGGCCTGCCCACGAAGTTCAAGACCGTCGATGGCGCGCCGCATCCCGGAGACATCGAGGCCTTCCTGCGCGCGGGCGGCTTCTCGCCCGACACCGAGACGAAGGTGATGGTTGGTCCGGTCGGCGGCGTGAACGACGGCGTGCTTCTGGAAGACGCGCCCGGCGAGCTGTTCCAGGGCGGGTTGTTCGAGACCCTCTATCGCGACCTGGCCGACGCCGAGGAACGGCTGGCCACCCTGCGCCGGATCGCCCAGCCGGTGCGGTTCGCTCGGATCGAGGCGGCCGGCCGGGCCGTGGCGGTGGGCGCTGTGGCGGTGGATGGCGACTGGGCCGGCGTTTCGGTGATGCGGACCTCGCCGGACTTCCGGCGGCAGGGTCTGGCGGCGCGGATCGTGTCGGCCTTGCTGGACTTCTCGGCGGGGCAGGGCGCGACGCGCAGCTACCTGCAGGTCGAGGCGACGAACGAGACCGCCGTGGCGCTTTACGAAAAGCTCGGGTTCACGACGGCGTATCAGTATCGCTACTGGGCGCGTTGAACCGCCGAGCGCTGGGCGATCACGACGCCTGCGAGCGTGAGGGCTCCGCCCAGCATCTGCACGCCGGTCAGGGCCTCGTGGAACAGGAACCAGGCGACGATGGCCGC
>JBIKTU010000353.1:0-3163 GCA_044347965.1 Caulobacter sp. | reverse complement strand
TCCGATCACCGTGATGGCCCGAGGTGTTCGGGCTACTTCTGGACACGGAGTTCCAATCTGGATCGTCATCCTCGGGCTTGTCCCGAGGACCCCTGCTTCAGCTTCCATGTGAGCGTGTTGTCACGCTCCAACCTGCAAGCCGCGGCAGGGGTCCTCGCCACAAGGGCGAGGATGACGTTGATCCAAAGGTCCAATGCATCCGTCATGGGGGGGGCGAACACGCCGGGTCATGACGGATGGGGGGCGGACGGACGCGGTCCCCGCGTTGACTCCATCCCCAAATCCGCCGCCCAATGCTAACCGAACGCGGGGGCGGGCGGTTGAGCAACGAACGGGGCGTGGGCCCGCTGGCGGCGACGGTGCTGGTGGCCGGCAACATGATCGGGTCGGGCGTCTTCATGCTGCCGGCCTCGCTGGCCGCGACGGGCTCCTCGACGATCTTGTCCTGGCTCATCACCTCGGCGGGAGCCCTGGCGCTGGCGGGAGTCTTCGCGGCGCTGGCGACGATCCGGCCGACGCAGGACGCCATCGTCGACTATCCGGCGCGGGGCCTGCATCCCTTCTTCGGCTTCGCCAACTGGTGGCTCTATCTGCTGGCCTGCTGGATCGGGGTGCCGGCGGTGGCGCTGGCGGCGACCGGCTACCTCGCCTACTTCCTTCCCGCCCTGGCCGAGCCGGTCGCCGGCGCCTGGACGACAGTCGCCATTGTCTGGCTGCTGACCGTGGCCAACATCTTCGGCGCGAAGCTGGTCACCCGGCTGAGCGGCCTGACGCTGCTGATCGGGCTGGCGCCGATCATGGTGGCCACCGTGCTGGGGCTGCTGGCGTTCGATGGCGAGATATTCGCGGCCGGCTGGAACGTCAGCGGCAAGCCGCTGTCGGTGGCGGTCGGACAGTCGCTGGCGCCGGTCTTCTGGGCCTTCCTCGGCATCGAGAGCGCCAACTTCGCCGCCGCCGTGGTGCGCGATCCGGAGAAGAACGTGGCGCGAGCCTCGCTGGGCGGGGTGGCGCTGGCGGCGGTGATCTACATCGGCGCATCGATGGCGCTGCTCGGCTCCATCCCGACCGAAACGCTGGCGAAATCCACCGCGCCCTTCGCCGACGCCATCCGCATCCTGTGGGGCCCGGCCGCGGCCGGCGTGATCGCGGTCTGCGCCCTGCTCAAGACCCTGGGCACGGTCGGCGGCTGGATGCTGGTCACGGCCGAGGTCTCGCGCAGCGGCGCGGCGGCGGGCTACCTGCCGGGCGTGCTATCGCAAGGCGACGCCACCCGCGCGCCGGTCCGCGACCTGCTGCTGGCGGCGGTGCTGATGTCGGGCGTCCTGCTGGCCAGCGTCTCGCCGACGCTGGGCAAGCAGTTCGGCGTGCTGATCAACATCACCGTCAACTTCACGATGGTGGCCTATGCGCTCTGCTCGCTGGCGCTGGTCCGCATCGCCCGCACGGTCGAGGACGGCGCCCGGCGCTGGATGCTTCGGCTGCTCGGCCTGGGCGCGGCGGCCTTCTCGGTCGCTGTCATCGCGCTGTCGGATCCGCTGATGCTGCCGCCGACCCTCTGGTTCATCGCCGCCACCGTGCCGCTCTACGGGCTGGTGCTGCTGGCGCGGCGGAGGAAGAAATCGGCGTCCTAGTCTCCCTCCCCCTGGTGGGGAGGGTGGATCGGCGAGCGCAGCGAGACGAGACGGGTGGGGCAAGCAGCGATCCTCACCCGGCGCTGAAGGCGGCCATCACTTGCCCCACCCTGGTCCGCTTCGCGGACCTGTCCCTCCCCACAAGGGGGAGGGAGGACGCCTACCAGCCCCAGTCCTTCGCCGACGCCCGGCAGCCGCCGTCCGGCCAGCCCTTCCAGGCGCGGCCGCGCACGAAGCGCCCTGTCGCCAGCCCGGTCGGCTGACCGTTCTTGAGGGCCACGCCGCCGTTGACCAGCACCCAGCTGACCCCGGTCGCGAACTGCTTGGGGCTCTGGTAGGTGGCCGGGTCGCTGACGCTGGCCGGGTCGAAGATCACCACGTCGGCGTAGTAGCCGGGCTTCAGGGTCCCGCGCTCGCGCAGGCCCAGGTTATGGGCCGGCAGGCTGGTCATCCGGCGGATGGCTTCGGGCAGGGTGATGACCTTCTCCTCGCGCACATACCTGCCGAGCAGCCGGGCGAAGTTGCCGTAAGCGCGGGGGTGGGTGCTGGACTGCAGGAACACGCCCTCGGGCGCCTGGGCCCCGGCGTCGGAGCCGAAGCTCATCCACGGCAGGGCGACCTGCCTGCGGATGTTGTCCTCGCTCATCAGGAAATAGACCACCTGAACCCGGCTGCCGTCCTCGATGACCAGGTCGATGGCCGCGTCCTCGGGGCTGACCTTCCGCTCCGCCGCGACCTGGGCCAGGGTCTTGCCGGTCAGGGGCTTCAGCTTCGGGTTCTGGAAGCCGACCAGCAGCGTCCCCTCGGCCCCGGCGAAGCGGTAGAGGTTCTCGAACACCGGGCTGTCGGTGCGCATCTCGGCGATGACCTCGCGACGGATCTGCGGGTCCTTCAGCCGCTTGATCCAGGCCTCGCGGCCACCGGCCTGGACCCAGGGCGGCATGGCGGCGTCGAGGCCCGTCGAACCGGCGGTATAGGTGTACATGTTGGCGGTGATGCGCAGGCCGCTGGCCCGCGCCGCCTCGATCCTGGCGATGGCGGCGTCGAGTTTGCCCCAGTTCTGCCGGCCGGCCGCCTTCAGATGCCAGATCTCGGCCGGGGCGCCCGACTTTCGGGAGATGTCGATCAGCTCGTCGATGGCCTCCAGCAGCCGGTTGCCCTCGCTGCGCATGTGGCTGATGTAGATGCCGCCGCAGCGGCCGGCCTCGGTCGCCAGGGCGGTGAGCTCGCGCGTCTCGGCATAGCTGCCCGGCGCGTATATCAGCGAGGAGCCGACGCCGAGCGCCCCCTCCTCCATGGCCTGGACGACCAGGGCCCGCATGCGCTGCAGCTGGGCCTCGCCCGGCTGCTCGTCGCCCTCCCCCAGGACGTTGGTGCGGACGGTCTCGGCGCCGACGAACGACGCGACGTTGGGACTGATCCCTTCCTTCTCGAGGTAGGCTAGGTATTCGCCCAGCGTCGTCCAGGCGATGTCGTACCTGATGTCGCCCTGCCGCTGGCGCTCCAGCCGCTTCATCTCGGGGTTCCAGGGG
>JBIKTU010000352.1:0-3173 GCA_044347965.1 Caulobacter sp. | reverse complement strand
GGCGGCGACCGCGGCGGCGGCGAAGCCGGCGATGCCGCTGAGGTTCTCCGCCCCGGCGCGGCGGCCGCGCTCCTGCCCGCCGCCGTGCAGGCGTCGCACCAGCGTCGCGCGCGTGCCGGCGACAAGGGCGCCGGAGCCGAACGGCCCGCCGATCTTGTGCGCCGCCAGGGCAAGCGTGTCGGCGCCCAGCGCGGTGAAGTCGATGGCGATCTTGCCGGCCGCCTGCACCGCGTCGACATGCAGCCAGCCGCCGGCCTCGCGGACCAGCACCGAGGCCTCGGCCACCGGCTGGACGACGCCCGTCTCGTTGTTGGCCAGCATCAGGCAGACCAGCGGCCTGCCACCCTTGCCGAGTTCGGTCGCCAGCCAGTCCAGGTCGGCGACGCCATTCGCGTCCACCGGCCAGACGGCGACGGGAACGCCGGCGGCGCGGACATTCTCGGCGACCGCCCCGTGTTCGGTCGCGCCCAGCAGGATGCGGTCATAACCGGCGGTCACGGCGCTCTCGATGGCCAGGGCGTTGGACTCGGTGCCGCCGCTGGTGAAGGTCACCGAGCCGGGGACCACGCCGACCAGAGCCGCGACCTGCGCCCGCGCCGTCTCGATCAGTGCGCGGGCGGCGCGACCGGCGGCGTGGACCGACGAGGGATTGCCCCCGACCTCCAGCGCCCGCAGCACCGCGACCTTCGCCTCCGGGCGGACAGGGCTGGTTGCGTTGTGGTCCAGATAGATCACGCCGCCTCCGACACCGACGGACGCAGCTTGCCGGCCAGCACGTCGGCCAGCGACACCGAGGCGAGGTAGCTGTGCAGCTGGCGGCCCATCTCTTCCCACAGGTCGTGGGTCATGCAGCGCTCGCCGCCCAGCATGCAGCCCTTGCCCCCGACCTTGCCGCAGCGGGTGGCGCGCAGGGGCTCGTCGACGGCCAGCACGATGTCGGCGATGCGGGTGTCATGGGCGGTCTGCGCCAGGCGGTAGCCGCCGCCCGGTCCGCGCACGCTCTTGACCAGCCCCCGCCGGCGCAGGCGGGCGAACAGCTGCTCGAGGTAGGACAGCGAAATCTGCTGCCGGGCGGCGATGTCGGCCAGCGACACGGCGCGCCCGGAATCGTCCGCGTCCTGCCGTCCGGCGAGGTCGGTCATGGCCATCACGGCGTAGCGGCCCTTGGTGGACAGGCGCATGGCGAGATTCCTTGGCATCCGGCGGGCGGCCTGTGCTAAAGCCGCGCCTCGCGCGAGCCGGGGAAGCCCGACCGCACAAGGCGGATTTAGGAAGACCAAGCGGAATGGTCAAGTATTCTGACCCCGCATTGGCCAAGAACAGGAGCCCGGGATGCCCGAGGTTGTTCTGACCGGCGCGGCCGGACGGATCGAAGGTCGCTACTCCCCCGGCAAGCGTGAGAACGCGCCGATCGCCCTGATCCTGCACCCCCACCCCCGCGCGGGCGGGCACATGAACCATCCGGTCTCGGTTCAGCTCTACCACCTGTTCATGAAGCGCGGCTTCTCGGTGCTGCGCTTCAACTTCCGCGGCGTGGGCCGCAGCCAGGGCGAGTTCGACGCCGGCATCGGCGAGCTGGCCGACGCCGCCACGGCGCTGGACTGGCTGCAGGCGACCAACCCGCAGGCCAGCCAGTTCTGGGTCGCCGGCTACAGCTTCGGCGCCTACATCGGCATGCAACTCCTGATGCGCCGGCCGGAAACCGACGGCTTCATCAGCGTCTCGCCGCCGACCAACATGTACGATTTCAGCTTCCTGGCCCCCTGCCCGGCCTCGGGCCTGATCCTGCACGGCCAGGCCGACACCATCGTGCCGCCGGTCGAGGTGGAGCGGGTCGTCTCCAAGCTGCGCACCCAGAAGGGCATAGTCATCGATTACGAACTGATCGAGGGCGCCAACCACTTCTGGGCCGAGAAGCTGTCATCGGTCGAAGGCCATGTCGGCGACTATCTCGACAAGCGTCTGGAAGCCGAGCCGGCCTGATCGTCCGAAGACCTGATCCGTAGAAGGTAGAGCCATGCGTCTGGAAGCGGTTCCCGTCGGCGCCAACGCGCCGCACGAGGTCAATGTCGTGATCGAGGTGCCGATCGGCGGCGAGCCGATCAAGTACGAGATGCACAAGGAGTCGGGGGCCCTGATGGTCGACCGGTTCCTCTACACGGCCATGCGCTACCCCGGGAACTACGGCTTCATCCCGCACACCCTGTCGGACGACGGCGACCCCTGCGACGTCATCGTCGCCAACACCCGCGCCATCGTGCCGGGCGCGATCATGAACTGCCGCATCGTCGGGGTGCTGGTCATGGAGGACGAGGCCGGCGGCGACGAGAAGCTGATCGCCGTCCCGTCCAGCAAGCTGACCAAGCGGTACGAGCACGTCCAGAACTACACCGACCTTCCGCAGATCACGCTGGACCAGATCGAGCACTTCTTCGCCCACTACAAGGACCTGGAGCCCGGCAAGTGGGTCAAGATCGTCCGCTGGGGCGACGCGGCCGAGGCGCAGAAGATGATCGTCGACGGCATCGCGCGGGCGAAGGCGGCGAAGTAGGGCTGAGGCCTCTTTTCTCTCCGCTCATCCCGGCGAATGCCGGGACCCAGATTCAAACTCAGCGCTTCGAATCCTGACCGGAGTCCGGCGCCCGCAACTGGGTCCCGGCATTCGCCGGGATGAGCGGAGTTTGGGGATGGTTTGAGCTCACACCCCCAGCAAAGCCCCGATCTTGAGCACCGTATTCCAGTTCCTGCCCGTGGCCACCGCCTTGACCGCCCTGCGGTTCAGCACCTCCGCCGCTTTCGACTGACCCATGCCCTCGCCGAAGTACGCGTAGACCTGCCGCTCGACGGCTACGAGCTTCTCATGGGGCAGCATGACGGCGCGGACTGCGTCGAGGGCCTCGGCCGGCATGGCGGTGCGGCCGACGGTGACCAGGGTGCGCGACGGCTCGGCCTGCGCCTCAGCCGGAAACGGGTTGGCGTCGATGATCGCCCGCCACTGTTTGGCGTCGCGGACCAGGTAGCTGGTCTTGAGGCCCAGTCGCTTTTCGGTCTCCGCCTCCAGATACGCTTCGAGATCGGGCTCCGCCTCACCGCCGGCCCGGAAGACGACATTGCCGCTCTGGAGCAGGGTCTTCACCTCGGTGAAGCCCAGTGCCTCGACCATGGCCTTCAGG
>JBIKTU010000020.1:0-11050 GCA_044347965.1 Caulobacter sp. | reverse complement strand
TCGCCGGTCTGGGCCATGAAGCCGTCGATGACCCGAAAAAAGGTGAGGCCGTCGTAGAAGCCGGCCCTGACCAGGGTGCGCAGGCGCTCGACATGAGCCGGCGCGGCGGCGGGAACCATCTCCACCAGGATCCGCCCCTTGTTGGTCTCGAACACCAGAACGTTCTCGGGATCGGGCGTGCGCCACTCGCCGGCTGCCGGGACAGGCGCCTGGGCGATGGCGGGAGCGGACGCCCCGGCGAGGGACAGGACAGCGGCGAGCGCGAACGGCGCGACCTTCATGGATGACCTTCTCTGATGACGCCCCGTCAGCCCGCGTAGAACGCCGCCGCCCGCTTCACAAGCCCCGCGTCGTCGAAGCTGAAGGTTTCGACAACCTCACAGGCGCGCGTGGCGCTGAAGTAACGGATGGCCCCGCCGTCGACGCCGGACAGCACCGCGATCGGTTCGAACCGCAGCGCGGGCGCGCCCGGCGCGAAGGCGCCCGACCAGTAGGCCCGCAGTTCATCCTTGCCGTTGACTTCGCCCGACGCCTTGCCGAACCGCTGCCGGATTACCGGACTACGGAACACGATGTCCTCGGCGTAGTGCGACAGGATGCGGTCCAGGTCGTGGGTGTTCCAGGCGGTGATCCATTCCTCGGCGAAGGCGTGGAGATCGACCGAATTCAAGCCCGCCGGACCTTTCCCAGCAGGCGTTCGGCCACGCCGGGGGTCACGAACTTGGTGATATCCCCGCCGAGGATGGCGATCTCCTTGACCAGGCGCGAGGCCACGGCCTGGTGCCGGGGATCGGCCATCAGGAACACGGTCTCGATCTCGCGATCAAGCTGCTGGTTCATGGCCGTCATCTGGAACTCGTACTCGAAGTCGGCAACGGCGCGCAGCCCGCGCACGATGATGCCGGCGTGAACCTCGCGGGCGAAGTGCATGAGCAGGCCCTTGAAGGGGATAACCTCGATCTCGGCGACCTTCTGCAGGTGCGCGGTCTCCTCGCGGACGATGGCCACCCGCTCGTCGAGACTGAACATCGGGCCCTTGCCCTCGTTGATGGCCACGCCGATCACCAGCTTGTCCACCAGCTTCACGGCCCGTCCGATGATGTCCAGATGACCATTGGTCATCGGATCGAACGTTCCCGGATAGAGTCCGACTCGCTGCACCCGGTACCCCCTTGCGCCTTGACCGCTAGGCGGGAGCCTGGGGCTCCCCGCTGCCGTCTTCGATTTCGTTGCCGTCTTCGTCGCCGCTTTCGGCCGAGGCTTCAAGCCTTTCCACGCTCACCACGTGCTCATCGTCCGCGGTGCGGAAGACAATGACGCCCTGGGTGTTGCGGCTGGCGACGCGGATATTGGCCACAGGGCAGCGGATCAACTGGCCCTGATCGGTGACCAGCAGGATCTCGTCGGCCTGGTCGACCGGGAAGCTGGCCACGAGACGCCCGCCCTTGCGGGTCAGGTCCTGGGCCAGCAGGCCCTGGCCGCCGCGGCCTGTTCGCCGGAAATCATACGCGCTGGTCCGCTTGCCGATGCCTTCGGACGACAGGGTGAGGATGAACTCCTCGGCCGCCTGCAGTTCGATGATTCGCTCGGGCGTCAGCTCGGCCTCGCCGACGTCTTCGTCGTCTTCGGCCGGCGCGCTGTCATCGCCCTCGTCGCTCTCGGACTTGATGCGCGCGCGCTCGTACTTGAGGTAGCTGGCGCGCTCGGCCGGCGTGGCGTCGACGCCGTGCAGGATAGCCATCGACAGCACCTGGTCGCCCTCGGCGAGCCGGATGCCCCGCACCCCGGTCGATTCGCGGCCCGCGAACACGCGCACCTCGCCGACCTCGAAGCGGATCGCCCGGCCCAGGGCGGTCGTCAGCAGGACGTCATTGCGCGGGTCGCAAAGGCCGACGCCGATGATGGAGTCACCCTCGTCCAGCTTCATGGCGATCTTGCCGTTGCGGTTGATCGAGGCGAAGTCGCTGAGCTTGTTGCGACGCACGTTGCCGGAGCGGGTGGCGAACATGACGTCCAGCGCGTCCCACTGCGCCTCGTCCTCGGGCAATGGCAGGATCGAGGTGATGCTCTCGCCCGGCTCGATGGGCAGAAGATTGACGAAGGCCTTGCCCCGCGAGGTCGGCGTGCCGACCGGCAGACGCCAGACCTTGAGGCGATAGACCTTGCCGCCCGAGCTGAAGAACAGGACCGGTGCGTGGGTCGAGGCGGAGAAGACGCGGGTGACGGCGTCCTCTTCCTTGGTCGACATGCCCGACCGGCCTTTGCCGCCGTGCTTCTGGCTGCGGTAGGTCGACAGCGCCGTGCGCTTCACATAGCCACCGTGGGTGACGGTGATGACCATGTCCTCGCGGGGGATGAGATCCTCATCCTCCATCTCGGCGCCGCCCTCGACCATCTGGGTCCGGCGCGGGATGGCGAACCGCTCGCGCACATCGACCAGTTCCTCGCGCACGACCGCCATGATGTTGGCGCGGTCGCTGAGCAGCTCCAGCAGCGTGGCGATGGAGCCGGCCAGCGTGCGCGCCTCGCCCATGATCTCTTCCTGGCCCAGGCCCGTCAGGCGGGACAGGGTCAGGGCCAGGATGGAGCGCGCCTGTTCGTCGGACAGCCGGACCTGGTCCCCCTCGGTGATCACGGTCCGGGGATCGGCGATCAGCGCGATCAGGGGCATCATGTCGCCCGTCGGCCAGTCGCGCGCGCAGAGCCGCTCGCGCGCCTCCGCCGGGTCGGCTGAGCTGCGGATGATGTGGATGAACTCGTCGATGTTGGCGACGGCGATGGCCAGGCCGACCAGCACATGGCCGCGATCACGCGCCTTGCTCAGCTCGAACTTGGTGCGCCGGACGACAACTTCCTCGCGGAAGTCGACGAAGGCGCCGATCATCTCGCGCAGGCCCATCTGAAGCGGCCGGCCGCGATTCAGCGCCAGCATATTGTAGCCGAAGCTGCTCTGCAGCGCGGTGAAGCGGTAAAGCTGGTTGAGGACGACGTCGCCCTGGGCGTCGCGCTTCAGCTCGATGACGATCCGCATGCCCTGGCGGTCGCTCTCGTCGCGGATGTCGCTGATGCCCTCGATCTTCTTGTCGCGGACCAGTTCGGCGATATGCTCGACCAGGCTGGACTTGTTCACCTGATAGGGGATGGCGGTGATGATGATGGCTTCGCGATCCTTGCGAAGCTCGCCCACCGTGGCCACGCCGCGGATGATCACAGAGCCGCGGCCGGTCATCAGCGCGGTGCGCGCCGCGGTGCGGCCGATGATCTCGCCGCCGGTCGGGAAGTCCGGGCCCGGTACGATGTCGAGGATCTCGTCAAGGCCGATGTCGGGATTGTCGATCAAGGCCAGGCAGGCGTCGACGACCTCGCCCAGGTTGTGCGGCGGAATGTTGGTAGCCATGCCGACGGCGATGCCGCCTGCCCCGTTGACCAGCAGGTTCGGAATCCGGGCCGGCAGAACGGTCGGCTCTTCTTCCTTGCCGTCGTAGTTCTCCTGGAAGTCGACGGTGTCCTTGTCGATGTCGGCCAGCAGGGCGGTCGCCGCGTGCGCCATCCGGCTTTCGGTGTAGCGCATGGCCGCCGGCATATCGCCGTCGACCGAACCGAAGTTGCCCTGACCGTCAATGAGCGGCAGGTTCATCGAGAAGGTTTGCGCCATCCGGGCCAGCGCGAAGTAGACCGACTGATCGCCATGCGGGTGGAAGCGGCCAAGCACGTCGCCAACCACGCGCGCCGACTTCGAGTACGGCCGGTCGGGCGTCATGTTCAGGTCGTGCATCGAATAGAAGATGCGGCGATGCACCGGCTTGAGGCCATCGCGCACGTCCGGGAGCGCCCGGCTCACGATCACGCTCATGGCGTAGTCGAGATAGCTGCGCTTCAGCTCGTCCTCGATGGCGATGGGGGCCACAGCCCCCCGCCGTCCATCGTCCGGAGGGGTCTTATTTTCGTCGGTCAAGTGCGGGATTTTGCTATCAGAATCGGACCCAATACGTCCGCGTGTTAGTTAACATCCAAGACCCGCGGGCGCCACCTTCGGGCGCCGTTTTCACCCATGCAGGAGAGTCTTTCCATGCGCCTTTTGCCGATCGTCATGACCGCCGCCGCCATCGCCCTTCCCGCGCTGGCCGCGCCCGCCTCCGTCAACGTCAGCCTCAAGGGTCCTGCCGGCGAGGATCTGGGTCGCGCGACGGTTACCGAGGGCGCGCGCGGCGTGGTTCTGCGGGTCGAGGCCAGGGGCCTGACGCCGGGCTGGCACGGCCTTCATTTCCACGAGAAGGGTGACTGTTCGACCGCCGACTTCAAGTCAGCGGGCGGTCATGTCCACGACGCCGCGACCGTGGTTCACGGCTTCCTCGCCGCCGGCCACAACGACGCCGGCGACCTGCCCAACGTCCACGCCGGCGCCGACGGGACGGCGATGGTCGAGGTGTTCACGCCGTTCGTCTCACTGGCGGCCGGCGGCGAAAAGCCAAGCCTGCTCGACAGCAACGGCTCTGCGCTGGTCATCCATGCGAAGCCGGATGACTACACGACCCAGCCGATCGGCGGGGCCGGAGACCGCGTGGCCTGCGGCGTGATCGGGGCGAAATGACGCCCTAGGTCTGGATCTGGCGGTCGGTGGCGGCCCGCAGCGCCGCCCGGCGTTCGGACAGCGCCACCAGCGCCACCCCGACCAGGGTGGCGCCGCCGCCCAGCACCAGTTGCAGGGTCAGGGTGTCGCCCATCAGGCCGATGCCGATGCCGCAGGAGACCAGCGGCGTCAGCAGGAACCATGGCGTCACCCGCCCGGGTTCCCGCCGCTGGACCAGCCAGAACAGCAGGGCGGTGGCGCCGACGGTGGAGGCCAGGGCCGCCCAGACGACGGAGGCCCACACCATCCAGGTCGCCGCCATCGCCTTGGCGACCACGTCCCCCTCGAAGGCGAAGGACGCCGCCAGCAGCGCGGGCGCCGCCACCACGGACGTCAGGGCCTGCATCTTCAGCGGCGGCACGCCGGGCATGCGCCGCACCAGCACCGTACCCAGCGCCCAGAGGCAGCTGGCGACAAGACCGAGCGCAATGCCGGGCAGATCGGCGGCGCCGTGGGGGTCGAGGCTCATCCACGCCACGCCGACGAATGCGACGATCATCCCCGCGAGAGCGGCAGGCGCCATCCGTTCACCCAGCATGCGCCAGGCGAAGAAGGCGGTCATCGGGATCCACAGCTGCAGCGCCACGACCATCGGACTGAGGTTCTCGATCAGCGAAAAACCCCAGTAGATCAGGCCGAAATGCAGCGGCCCGCACAGCAGGATGATCGGCAGGATCTGCTTCCATGGCGGGAACGGCGGCCGGAGGAAGGGCGCCAGCACGATCAGCGCCACGCCAAAGCGCAGGCCGCCGACGAGGAGCGGCGGCAGCGCGTCGGTCGCCACCTTGGCGGCGGCGTTGTTGATGCCCCAGACCAGCAGGATGGCGCCGATGGCGCCCCACTCGGCGAGGGAGAACGCCGACCGGTCGGCATTTGCGGAGGAAACGGGGGAAGTCACGGCCCCGCTCATGGCACGCGGCAGGCGGAGGGTGAAGTCCCGGAACACCGGACACCGCCGCCAGCGGATTGGCCATGCCGGGTCAGAGAACCCGCGCCCGCGCCGAAACGGCGGCGGGCGCCGACAGGGTTGTCCCTGGAGCACGATGCGGCCAGACGGAACCGTTCGACCGTTGAACCGTGCTCTGGAATCAGAAGGCCAGAGCCTAGTTCAGGCCCTAGAACGGGATCTCGTCGTCGAGGTCGGCCGAGAAGCTTTCCTTGGGCCCGCTCGGCTGGCTGCGGCCGCCGCCACCGGAGTAGCCTCCGAAATCGCCGTCATCGCGGGACGCGCCGCCGCCGACGCCGCCGTCACGGCCGCCCAGCATGGTCAGTTCGCCGCGGAACTTCTGCAGCACGATCTCGGTGGAGTATTTCTCGACGCCGGCCTGGTCGGTCCATTTGCGGGTCTGGATCGCGC
The DNA here is from genome assembly GCA_044347965.1 of Caulobacter sp. GTDB lineage: Bacteria > Pseudomonadota > Alphaproteobacteria > Caulobacterales > Caulobacteraceae > Caulobacter. Next base: position 5,063 of record JBIKTU010000020.1, on the reverse strand, counting down.
CCTCGATGTAAACCGTCGAGCCCTTCTTCAGGTACTGCTCCACGACCTTGACGATGTTGTCGTTGAAGACGACGACCCGATGCCACTCGGTGCGCTCCTTCTTCTCGCCGGTGGCGCGGTCGCGCCAGCTCTCCGACGTGGCGATGCGCAGGTTGGCGACCCGGTCGCCTGAGTTGAGAGTGCGGATCTCGGGATCGGCGCCCAGATTGCCGACCAGAATGACCTTGTTGACGCTGCCCGCCATGGGGATCTCCTTCACGCGCCCGGCGACCTGGCCCCACATTGGCGAGGTCCGACGATCGAACCTCCGGGCCGCGCCGGAATCTGACGCCCAAGGTAACGGGCGTTAACCCTTCACGAAAGCCACATGTTCACATTTTGTTCTCATCCGCAAGCGCTTATGCACAGCAAATTCGCCGCGCAATCACGAACGGGGAGGTCCGCCTACTGCACCGCGCCGGGGTTGACCAGCCGGCCATCACCCGAGCGCACCAGAAGCAGGTACTGGTTGCCGTTCCACTTCTGGGCCAGGAATATCCCGCCGCGTCGCAGGTGGATGAATCTGCCCTGATAGGCGCCGATCATCTCGGCGTTCTGGCCGCCGAGGCGCAGGAAGCGAAGCCGCATGCCCTCGAGTTGCGCCGCGCATTTCTCGATGGTGTCGATGTTGCGGGCCACGACATTGAACTTGTAGCCGCCGTCCGGCAGGAAGCCCATGTGGTAGCAGACGCCGCGATCCTGCGGCGCCTCGAGCGCCTTCTCGCAGGCCGAGAGGCCCAGGGCGGATGCGGCGATGGCGAGTGTCAGAGCGATGCGGTGCATGCGGGAAGCCTAGACCCTAAACGAACCCCGGCTCAACCCACCGTCGGGATCGAACAGTTGGCTCCCTGCTCCACAAGGGTGCGGAAGCGGCGATTGTCCTGCGATATCTCGACCTTGTCCCGGACCAGTCGCAGCGTCTGCTCGCCCCAGCGGCCGTAAGTCGCGCCGCCGCGCTTTTCGCACTGGCCGGCATACAACGTCTGCACGCAGCTGTTGAGGTCCATGGCTCCGGCCTGAGACCAGCTACCGCCGGCGTAGCGCCAGCACATCGATCCTACGGCCGTGGCCTGGCTCGACTCGTCGGCATCGACCGGCGCGGGCTGGGCCGGCGCCGGCGTCACCGGGTTGGGCGGCAGCGGGGCCAGGATGGTGCCGGCCGAGTCGGCGGCGGCAAGGGCGCCCGTCTCGTCAACGCCGACGTCGAGGGCGCCGGTGGCGACGCCGTTGCGCTGCGCGCATTCGGTCAGGGTGATCTCGCCGACGAACTGACCGGCGACAAAGCAACGGATCGGCCGGGTGGGATCGAGCCTGGTCTCGTCGTCACGCCCGGTCTCAACGACAAGGCCGGCCTGCGAGGCCGGCGGCGGCGCGGCCGGGGCCCTGCTGCCGCGCATGATCGTCACGGCGATGAGGATGCCGAGCAGCAGCGCGACGCCGCCGCCGACGGCCAGGACAATCCGGCGATCCTTGAAGAATTCCATGCCGGAACCGCTAGCGTGCGGTGACGACGCTTTCAAGTCCGCGTCAGAATCCGCCGGTCAGACGGTCCAGGGCGGCCTGGTAGTTTGAGATCTGGTTGGTCAGATAGGCCGGGGCCGCCCCTCCGGCCCCGGGCGCGGCGGTTACAGCCGGCTTGGCCGCGGACTCCAGGGTTCGATAGGCGTCGCGCACCCGGGTCAGCGACTTGGCGATCGCGGCGAGGGACGCAGCGACGCCATCCTTGGAACCGAGATTGAGGTCGATATCGAGGCCGATGCCGAACACCGGCCCTTTGCCATCGGCGGAGACACTCTTGCCGGCTTTGTCGATCACGGTGTTGCGCACGACGCCCTGCGCCAGGCCGATCGCTTCGAGTGCGTCGCTGCCGCCCTTGCCGGGCAGGATTTCCACAGACGCCGACTTCTGCTGCGGACTGACCTTGATGCGACGGTACTCGCCATCGGCCACGACTTCGACCTTCACCTTGCGGCCGCCGGCGCGCTGGACCTTCTTGGCCAGGGAATCGAGGGTGTCATTGGCCTCGATCGTCACGGCGGACAGGCGCCCGCCCTGGGCGGTGCGGATCTGGAAGCTGTCTCCGGCCCGGACCGAGGTCGACGAGACCAGCCTCTGGGAGTCGGCGTAGAGCAGCGCGCCCTTGGGCAGGCCGAGCTTGTCCAGAGCGCTGGCCCCGGTGGTGTCGACGGCGATCGAGGTCGCTGTGGCCATACCGTCCTTGCCGGTCACCCGCTGCGCCTCGACGGCGCCGGAGGTCACATCGATCTTGGCAAGATAGCCGTCCCTGGTGGAGATCGGCATCGCGCCGGGCTGATCGGCGCTGGCGCCGCCCGCCACCCAGACCTTGCCATCGGCGACGGACATGGCGGTGACAGTGTCGTTTCCGGTCCCGCCGAAGTAGGCGAGGTTGTCGCCGGCGGTGCTCGACAGATCGGTCGAAAGGCGCGCCGCGAAGGCGTCCTGGGCCCCGTTGTAGGCGCGGGTTACGCCGCTGACGTCGAGCGCTCCGTTGGAGGTCGTACCGGCCACCCAGAGGTAGCCGCCGTCCAGACCCAGTCCCTTGATCGTTCCGCCGCCCATAACGCCCAGGTCGCGCGTCGCGCCCGTCGTGAAACTGGCCGCCGAGGTATGGGTGGTGGTCGTTACCTTCACCGGGTCGGTTCCGCCGTTGTGCGCCCCATAGTCGGCCGAGGACACGGTCGGCACGCCGTTTGTCGTTGTAGTGGTGGTGATGTTGGTGAAGCCGTTGTCGTCGGTGCGAACCGTGCCTGTCACACTGGGCGTGACCGTGAAACTGCGCAGTACGCCCCGGCCGCTTTCGACCCCGGCCACCGTCACGGTCGAGCCGTTGACGACCATGCCGCCGACGCTGTCCTCTCCGGCCGAGCCGAACTGCGTCGTGAACAGGGTCTTCGGCGCCCCCTTGGCGTCGGGCGCCACGGCCATCAGGTAACGATCCCAGCCGCCGACCATGCCGCCGCCGCCGGGCAGCGACGACCTGGTGCGGCCGGCGACATAGACGACTCCATTGTCGCCAAAACCGACCTCGGTCGCCTCGTCGGCCTCGAGCGCGCCCCGGCGCTGGGTCCACAACTCGTCGCCCTTGGCGTCGAACACGGTGACGAAGCTGTCGGTCTTGTCCGAGGCGGCGGCGGAGTTGATCGGTCCGTTGCTCGCGCCGTTCAGTTCTCCGGTCACCCGTCCGGCGATAGCCACCCGGCCATCGCCGGCGATGCTGAGCGCCAGGCCGTCGGCCTTGTCCGCGGCGCCGAGGGTGCGGGCGAACATCAGCTTGCCGGCGCTGTCGTACTTGAGCAGCGCCACGTCGCGCTCGCCCTTGACCGTCTGGTTGTCCACCGTGCCGTCGACCTCGGCCAGTACATACAGGGCGCCGTCCGCGTCGATCTTGCTCGCCCGCACGGTCTCGATCGTGCCCTCCAGCGTACCGGAGGAAATCTTCGAACCGGGCGCGCCGACCGTGGCGCCGTCCAGCTTGACGAGGGTGCTTTCGAACTTCCCATCCTCGGTCTTGGTGTTCTTGTCCGGGTCGGGATTACCGGCGTAGGTCGTCACATAGACCGCGGGGGTCGTGGCGGCTGCCGAGAAGGTCAGCTGTTCGATGGAGTCGCCGCTGATCTTGAACGCGTAGTCGTCCGCCATGGCCGGCAGCGTCACCGTGGTGCCGCCCGTCGTGACCTTGCGCGGCTCGCCCGGCGTACGCTCGACGCTGAACCGCGACTGCAGTCCGGCGGCGGACAGCCTGTCGTTGATGTGGGCTGTGACGGCCCCCATCGTCCTGGCTCCGGAGATGTCCGCCAGATCGATGGCGATGTTGTGGGTGACGTTGCCGCGCTTGACGGCGATGTCGAACTTCACATCGCCCTGGAAGGCTGCGACCGGGTCGCCCTGGGCGCCGGTGTGAACCTTGGCGGTCTTGTAGCTGTAGACCGCCCGCGGCACGCCGACCTCGGACTTGTTGGTGATCATGGTGTCCCCGCGGGTGATCCGCATGGTGTCCATTTTCAGCTTGTCGGTATACCCGGTGATCTCCGTCAGGCCGCGGGTGAACACCGCAGCCAGCCGGTTGGTCTCTGCCTGGGTGATGCCGGTCGTCTTGGCGCGCTCGGCCAGGCCGTTCAGCGCGTTCAGGCCCTGATATAGGGCGAAGAGCTTCTTGTAGTCACCGCTGGCGCCCGGCAGGTCGAGCTGCGCTGCGCCTTCGTCGATGAATCGCCGGCCGGCCAGGGCCTGTTTGACCAGCTCACTAGACTTCAGGGCGGTGGAGGTCGTCGCCCAAGGCGGCGTTGGCGCATACTTGGGCTTGCCGCTGACCGTGGAACCAGCGCTCGTCACTCCGGCGGAGGCCAGTCCGCCAGTGCGCGCCTGGTAAAACCCCAGGAGAGAGCTGCTATCGATCGAGATGGCCATGGGGGCCCTGGACAGAATTCCGCAGCGACAGTTTGCCTTACAAGGGCTGAGGACTCGTTAAGGAGACGTCAGGCGGCGATCAGCCCGGCCGCGATGAGCTGGGCGCGGGCCGCCGGAGCCAGCGCTTCCCACTCATCACGCAGAATGCCGAGTAGCACGACATCTCGCGGCGCGCCGTTCTTCAGTACGTGACCAAGAAGATAACCTTCGCGACGGAATCCCGCCGCCGTCTGGATCTTCATGGCGGCGTCATTGTCCGCCATGACCTCGGCCCAGACCTTTTGAAGGCCCAGTTCATTGAAGGCCCGATCGAGGCCGAGCACCTGCGCGGCGCGGCCAACGCCCCTGCCCCGCGCCTCGCGATCGCCGACAAACCAGTTCCAGGCCGCCCGACGATGATGCCCGGACAGGCCGGTTAGCGTAAGAAGGCCTGCCGGACGACCGCAGCGCTGTATCATCCATCCGCAAATATCAGGATCGGTGCAGAGTTCGGCAAACCAGGCGCGATGAGCATCACGCCCCGATACGTCGGCGTCAGACATCCAACGCGCCACGTCCGGCTCGGCTCGCCACAGAAAAAGACTCTCCTCGTCGTC